>NZ_JBDWVM010000202.1:0-4880 GCF_039984035.1 Planktotalea sp.
GAACTTAAACGCAATGCGGGGCATTCAGGGGAGCACAATAACATCAGTTAGACTCTGTATCCTATGGCCCGACTTTATCATGTTCCCCTGTCTCCGTTCTGCCGAAAGGTCCGTTTGGTTCTGGCAGAAAAGAAGATCGACGTTGAACTGATCGAAGAACGCTATTGGGAAGCGGATCCTGATTTCATGCGCCGTAATCCCGCTGGCAAGGTGCCAGTGCTTAAGATGAACGGGCGCACAATGCCTGATAGTATGGCGATTTGTGAGTATCTCGAAGAGAAATACCCAGACCAACCTTTGATGCCCAAAAGCGCCGAAGGTCGCTATGAGGTACGCCGTCTAGTGGCGTGGTTTGATGATAAATTCCATCAGGAAGTCACGTCGAAACTGCTCTATGAGCGCGTGAACAAGAAGCTGATGAAGCAAGGCTACCCTGACAGCAAGAACGTCAAACAGGGTGCGCGCGCGATCAAATATCACCTCGATTACATGACGTGGCTGCTGGATCACCGTCGTTGGCTCGCGGGTGACGCAATGTCACTTGCTGACTTTACCGCCGCTGCGCATTTCTCGTCGCTTGATTATAGCTCGGACGTGGACTGGACGCGTTCAGAGACTGTGAAAGACTGGTACGCGAAGATCAAATCGCGTCCTGCCTTCCGCACGATTTTGGCGGATCAAGTGCCTGGCTTCCCGCCGTCTGCGCACTACAACGATCTTGACTTCTGATCTCAAAAACCGGCTCGCCCAAGAGGCACAAGACATTGGTTTCGACGCGTGCCGCATTTGTCGGCCGTGGGATGTGCCGCTCGTTCCTGATCGTCTCGAGGCATTCGTTGCCAAAAAACGCCATGGCCAAATGGGCTGGATGGCAGAGCGCATGAATTGGCGGGGCAATCCTGCTGCGCTTTGGCCTGATGCGCGGTCTGTCATCATGCTTGGCGAAAGTTACACGCCCGAGCATGATCCGATGGAGGTACTGAAACATCCTGGTCGCGGTGGCATTTCTGTCTATGCCCAGAACAAGGATTATCATGATCTGGTGAAGAAACGGCTCAAGCGTTTGGCGCGTTGGCTGATCGCAGATAGCGGTGGTGAGGTGAAAGTGTTCGTCGATACTGCACCTGTGCCTGAAAAACCCTTAGGCGAAGCGGCGGGTCTGGGATGGCAAGGGAAGCACACGAACCTTGTGAGCCGTGAAATGGGCAATTGGTTCTTTTTAGGCTCTGTATTTACCACGATTGAGTTGCCTGTTGATACAGCCGAGGTGGATCATTGCGGGTCCTGCCGTTCATGTCTGGACGCCTGTCCGACAGACGCCTTCCCGGCGCCTTATCAGCTCGATGCGCGGCGCTGTATTTCCTACCTCACAATTGAGCATAAAGGCCCCATCGATGAAGAGTTGCGCGCGTTGATGGGCAACCGCATCTATGGCTGCGACGATTGCCTAGCGGCGTGCCCTTGGAACAAATTTGCGGTTGAAGCGCGCGAATTGCGCTATGCGGCGCGGGACGAGTTGAAAGCGCCTAAGCTCGCTGAGCTTGCCACGCTTGATGACACTGCGTTTCGTGCGTTCTTTTCTGGCTCTCCTATTAAGCGCATTGGGCGAGATCGTTTCGTACGCAATGTGCTTTATGCGATTGGCAATTCGGATCGGGCAGAACTTCGCATCGTGGCGCAGGGCTTGGTTGATGATGCAGATGAAACAGTGCGCGATGCGGCGCGCTGGGCCGCGGGTCGATTGACTGAATAGGTCGGGCGCCTCCGGTGGGGATATTTTTCCAAAGGTGATGATCAAAGTGCCGTAAATAGGCGGGACGTGTCGTGTTTTACTGATAGGTCCAAGATAGGTTTCGAGGAAGATGTTATGGCGCTTTTGCTGGGTGTGGATACGGGTGGAACGTATACTGACGCTGTGTTGTTGAAAGATGAAAAAGAGGTGGTTGCGGCTGCCAAATCTTTGACGACCAAACATGATCTGTCGATTGGCATCAAAGGCGCGATTTCGGCGGTTCTGGAACAAAGCGGCGTTGATCCTTCCGAGGTCGCGATGGCGTCCTTGTCCACGACCTTGGCAACCAATGCGCTTGTCGAGGGGCAAGGTGGGCGCGTTGGTTTGATTTATATTGGTTTCAAGGAGAAAGACCTTGATACTCACGGGCTTCGCGATGCGTTGAAAGGCGATCCAGCTTTGATCCTTGCAGGTGGCCACAATCACGCGGGTGGTGAGGCAAATCCGCTGGATATCGAGAGCCTAAATGCCTTTTTAGAGTCTTATATGGACATTTCTGCCTTTGCTGTCGCGGCGCAGTTTGGGACGCGTAATCCGGCACATGAGCTGGCTGCGATGGACTTGATTAAGGAGCTGACCGGTGCGCCTGTGAGCGCGTCGCATCAGCTGTCGTCCAAGTTAAACGGTCCCAAACGAGCAATGACTGCACTGCTAAATGCGCGATTGATTGCGATGATCGAGCGGTTGATTGCCTCTGCCCAAAGCACGCTAGCAAAGCTGGGTATTGATGCGCCTTTGATGGTGGTGCGCGGAGATGGCGCGTTGATCAGTGCTGAGATGGCTTCAACACGTCCGATTGAAACAATCCTGAGTGGCCCTGCCGCATCGATTGTCGGGGCGCGTTGGTTGACGGGCGCGGATCATGCGCTGGTGTCCGATATTGGCGGCACGACAACGGATATTGCTGTGCTTCGTGATGGTCGTCCGGCAATTGATCCAATGGGCGCGCAAGTTGGTCCCTATCGCACAATGGTAGAAGCTGTTGCGATGCGAACCCATGGGCTTGGCGGTGATAGCGAGGTGCATTTCGTCTCAGAAGGGCTGAAAGGGGGCGTAACGCTTGGGCCACGGCGCGTTGTTCCTGTGGCCTTACTTGCGATGGACGCGCCTGAGATCGTGCACAGTGCGCTTGATGCGCAACTACGGAGCGCGACGCCGAATGAGTACGATGGTCGGTTTGTCCGTGCTGTTGAGGGCTTTGAGCATGAGGGTCTAAGCGTGCGAGAATTGATGTTGATTGAGCGTATAGGGGGCAATGTTCTCCCGCTTGGTCAGGCGCTAAAGAACCGTATCGAGGCGCAGGCACTCAAGCGTTTGATTGAACTCGGCTTGGTTCAAATTGCGGCGCTGACACCGAGCGATGCAAGCCATGCATTGGGCCGCGTCGACATGTGGGACGCGAGCGCAGCGCGCAAGGCATTGGAGTTGATGGGCAGGCGACGCACTGGTGCGGGTGTGATGCTGGCACCCAAGGCCGAAAAGATGGCGCAGCTTGTCGTGGATCAACTGACAGAGCAGACTTCATTGGCTTTGTTAGAGACTGCTTTTGCAGAAGAAGCAGAGTCTTTTGGACTTCCTTCGCAAGACTTGGCGCGGCACGTGTTGATGCAAAAGGGTCTCGCGAAGCATCGCGGCTTGGTGCGGATCGAGGCGGGGTTGAACCTGCCTGTTGTTGGGCTTGGTGCCTCTGCAGCGGGCTATTATCCTGCTGTGGGTGTGCGCCTAGATTGCGAAACGATCCTGCCTGAGCATGGCGGTGTGGCGAATGCCATTGGCGCGGTTGTCGGGCGCGTGACCATGCGCAAGCAGGGCACAGTGACATCCCCGAGCGAAGGGCGCTATCGCGTGCATTTCGAAAGCGGGCCTGAGGATTTCGCAGATAGTGAAGAAGCCATGAGCGCCTTGGAAACTTATCTGGTGAAGCAGGCGCAAAGCGATGCAGAGCAATCTGGCGCTGAGGATATACATCTGCATCACGGACGCGATGTGAAGACCGCGCAAACAGAAGGGCGCGTTGTTTTCATCGAAGCGGTTCTCACGGTTGAGGCATCAGGGCGCCCTCGGATTGCAGTCTAATCCAAGGCTCAACCGATCACGGTCTAGGGAGCCGTTTGAAATCTTGTTTTGATTTTCGCGCGAATGCCCCATCTAATAGATCACAAGCAAAGTAGGAGGATGCCATGGCTGACTATCGCAAAGATATGGATGTAATTGCGACGCTCGACCCAGAGCAATATCGCGTCACGCAAGAAAGCGGAACAGAGCGTCCGGGCACCGGTAAATATTTGGACAACAAAGCGCCAGGCATCTACGTGGATATCGTATCAGGCGAGCCGCTTTTTGCCTCGTCGGATAAGTATGAGAGCGGCTGTGGCTGGCCATCCTTTACCAAACCATTGGTGCATAAGTTCGTAAGTGAGCTACGCGACACGACGCATGGGATGGTGCGTACAGAGGTACGTTCAACCAACGGCGATAGTCACTTGGGTCACGTGTTCAATGATGGTCCACCTGATCGCGGTGGTTTGCGATATTGCATTAATTCGGCTTCGTTACGGTTCATCCATAAGGATGACATGGGCGGCGAAGGATACGGAAAATATTTGGATCAAGTGGAGGATATCGCATGAGCGCGCGCGCAGTTTTAGCAGGTGGATGTTTCTGGGGCATGCAGGATTTGATCCGCAAAATGGACGGCGTCATTTCAACGCGCGTTGGCTACACAGGCGGTGATGTCGCGAATGCGACGTATCGCAACCATGGCACCCACGCAGAAGGGATCGAGATTATTTTCGACCCTGCCAAGATTACCTATCGCCGTTTGCTAGAGTTCTTCTTTCAGATCCACGATCCGACCACAGAAAACCGTCAAGGCAATGACCGCGGGATGAGCTATCGGTCTGCGATCTATTTTGTGGACGAAGATCAAAAAGCAATTGCGCTTGATACGATTGCCGATGTTGAAGCGTCTGGCCATTGGCCTGGAAAAGTCGTGACCGAAGTCGAGGCGGTTGGCGATTTCTGGGAAGCGGAACCAGAGCATCAGGATTATCTGGAACGCATTCCAAATGGCTACACTTGCCATTTC
>NZ_JBDWVM010000203.1:0-6041 GCF_039984035.1 Planktotalea sp.
AGTGTTACCTCAGGTGGGCAAACGCCTTTGAGGTAGAACAGTGCAAAGCCAACGGGCGGTGTTAGGAACGATGTCTGCAACGTCACGGCCACAAGGATCGCAAACCACACGACCGATGGATTATCGACAACGCCGAAACCAGACACAGCCAAGTCGAGCGATAGGATCACAGGCAACATAAGCGGCATAATGATCAGTGTGATTTCGATCCAGTCCAGCAAGAAGCCGAGGCAGAAGATGATGAACAGGATGAAGCCGACAACCATATAGGGGTTTTCGAATGATCCAAGCACAACGCCTTCGATGATTTCATCGCCGCCATAGCGGCGCAGAACGTAGGCAAAGAAGGATGCGGTGATGAAGATACCGACAATATAACCGCTGGTTTTCAAGGTCTGTAGCATCACGTCCTTGAACACTGCCATGTTCAGATTTTTACTGAACAGGGCAAGGATCGTTGCGCCCAATGCGCCGAGGCCAGAGGCTTCGGTCGGGGTGGCAAAGCCAAAGAAGATCGAGCCGAGAACCAACATGATCAGGCAGAATGGCGGCAAGACAGAGAGTGCAACTTCGCCGATGATTTTCATCGACACCGGTTCGCGGTTTTCTGGCAAGGGCATCGCGTTCGGGTTAAACAGACCGTAGACGATCAGGTAAAGAACATAGAGCGCGCCGAGCAACAGGCCCGGGAACAATGCGCCCATGAACAAATCCCCTAGCGAGATCGCAAGCTGGTCGGACATGATCACCAACATGATCGAGGGTGGGATCAGGATCCCCAATGTACCCGATGCCGCAACCGTGCCAGCAGCCACGGGGCTGTTGTAGTTCTGCTCCAACATCGTCGGAATACCCATCACGCCCAACAGTACAACTGAGGCACCAATCACACCTGTAGAAGCCGCAAGGATGATCCCGATCAGCATGACCGACAGGGCCAAGCCACCGCGCACAGCACCGAACAACACTTGCATAGAGCGCATCATACGTTGCGCCACGCCAGATTGATCCAGCATGAGCCCCATGAAAATGAACATCGGCAAGGCGACTAGAACGGGGTTGTTGATGGTCCCGCCAAAGAAACGACCACCGACAGCTGCGAGCCTTTGGTAGGTCAACCGGACGCGATCATATTCGATGAATTCCTCGATGATACGGCGGTTCGGGTCCAACACGAATTCGCCAATGACGATGAAGATCAGACTGATACCCACAAGGGCAAAGGCCACGGGAATGCCGCGGAATAACAGGTAGATGAACCCCAAGAACATGGCCAAGACCATCCATTGGTTGAGGTTCATAAGCTCACCCATAAGAGAAAGAATTTGCATGATCTTTATCCTTTAGAGGCGCGTCGGCTCAGACCGAAGCTGACAATGATGGCAACGAGGACAATGATCAGCCCGTACCAAATTGTGTGTGCGATAATCGGTTCGTTCGAGATGCGACGAACCTCGATTTCACTATTAGTGGCGCGGATCGCCCACCACAAAATGTAAAAGCTCGCCCGTTCCGCCATGAACCAAGCAGCCGGGAACATCCCGAGCAAAAAGGTCCAAAGGCGAGCGCTCGCGAAGACCATCAAATGGCGCCGCATCATCGACATCGATGCGAGAATGGCGAGGACAAATAAGGCTGGCAGGCTGAGCTTCAACAGGTAGAGCTTGTGCAAACCATTCGCGCTGCTGGATCCTTCCCCGGCAACAAATGACGCCCATCCGTAGTGGAACAAAACATCTGCCATGATGATCAGGAAGGGTAGCAACAGCCAACCAAGGCCGAAAACTTCGATCTTGGCTTTTTTCGGTGCGCTGAAGTTTTGGTGTAGGATATCAACGCGGACGTGGCTCTGGGTTGTGATCGCGTAGGAAAACCCGACGGTCATCGAGAAACCGTACATCCACCATTGCGCATCATCCAACCATGCTTGGTTGTGACCCAGCTTTCGCATCACCACTTGCGCCGTAATCGCAAGCATCAAAATCGGGAACAACCATCCCGTCACGCTCGATACAAAGATAACCAATCGGTCGAAAATAGTCTGCTGGTCGACATCACTCTCCCCTGACGCATGTGCGTGCGGGTCAATCGACGATTCAATCTGGGCTGACATGTCGGAAACTCCCTAGCCTTGAAAGACAAATGGGGCGGCACTTGTATGCACCGCCCCAATCGAAAAAGTCGTGTTACTGACGTGGTAGGTAGATGGACTTGGACCACACCGCATAGCCTTCGCGGTATTCTTGAAGGTCGGCCCATACTTCTTGGAAGAACGGGTCGTCTGCGCCCAACTCATCCACAACTTTGCCCCAAGATGTTTCAAACGCGGTCATGATCTCTTCAGGCCACTGCTTGATGATCACGCCGTTGTTTTCAACGTTGTCGACCATTGCGGCAAAGTTTGTTGCTTCGCCTTCTGCAAGGTTGGTTGTGATGTTTGCAAGGCAGGCCACTTCGATCTGCTTTTGCGCAACTTCACCCATGTCTTCCCAGACATCGCCGTTGATCAACAGTTCGAACAATGTGGAGGGCTGGTGCCAACCGGGGAAGTAGTTGTAGCTCGCGATTTTGTGGAAGCCGAGACGCGCATCGATCAATGGCATTGAGAATTCGGTCGCATCAATCGCGCCGCGCTCAAGCGCTGGGAAAATGTCGGAAGCACCGAGCAAAGACGTAGACACGCCCAGGTTTTCCATGACTTTTGCGCCAAGGCCGAAGAAACGCATGTTCAGACCTTGGAGGTCTTCAACCGTTTTGATTTCTTCTTTGAACCAACCAGATGTTTCTGGCGCGATGATCCCACATGGCAGTGTTTTTACGTGGTAGCCGTTGTCATCATACATCTGCTGCCAGTATTTCGCGCCGTCATCGTAGAGAATCCAGCCCATGAATTCGCCCGCTTCTGGGCCAAATGGGACTGCGGCAAAGAGCGATGCAGCGTTGATCTTTCCCTGCCAATATCCGGTCGTCGCGTAAGCTGCGTCGATGGAACCGTTAGATACGGCATCAAGCGCTTCAAGCGTTGGAACCAATTCGTTCGGATCGAAGTGCTCAAACTCCACTTCGGTCGAAATGCCGTTGATCTTTTCCACGAAATCCACGGCTGCAGTACCCAAGATCGGCAAGTTGCGACCAAATGCGGATGTCATTTCCAGTGTTTCCTGCGCGGTTGCTGCGCTGGACATTGTGAGACCGGCGACGGCCGCCATTACAAAATTCTTCATAGGTTCCTCCCTTTAGATAGCACCTGACAGCCCCGACAATTCGAGCCGCTATCTGGCGATATCTGGTAAATAAACTTAACCAGAAGTTAAGGTCAAGTTTATTTACCAGAAACAGGATTCCTCTCAAAAGTCCTTGTTTCCAAATGTGTTTTGTAAGGTTACTATGTTACCGAGGGCCAAAGCTGCGCCCAATGGAGAAGTGCAATGCGAAAGAAAAACGCACCTGGGCGTCTGTTCGACCGAATCGACAACCCGTCCATTTCAGACACTGCGGTGGTGCAAATCGAAGAGCTGATCCTCTCAGGCGTGCTCAGAGAAAACGACATGTTGCCCGGCGAACGTGAACTGGCAGAGCAAATGGGCATTTCACGCCCGAAAGTCCGCGAAGCGCTGCAACAACTGAGCGAAAATGGCCTCGTCAACATCATCGCAAAAGACGGTGTGTACATTGCCAAGCTTGGCGGTGACATCATGTCGCCCGCCCTCATCGCGCTCTATAACCGCAGCCCGTCTGCGATCCGAGACAACCTTGAATATCGTCGTGAAAAGGAAGGGTTCGCAGCCCGCCTAGCAGCCAGTCGGGCCACCGCAAGAGATCGCGACGAATTGCTGGATATTCTCGCAGCCATGAAAGTCGCCGACGAAGAGCATGATCGGGAGCGCGGCACTGAACTTGATCTTGAGCTCCACCACTCAATCGTCTTCGCGGCGCACAATCGCACCCTCACCCACATGATGGCAGGACTTTATTCGCTCAACAAAAGCTCTTTGTTCTATAACCGAGAAGAGGTTTTGGACATTAATAACGTTGCTGATGCCTTATTTCAGCAACACGAAGCGATTGTTGGCGCGATTTGTGATGCCAAGCCCCTCGAGGCCGAGAACGCAGCACACACGCACATCGATTATGTTCGAAAATTGATCGAAACAGAATTCGAACGTCGCCACCGTGAATCGATTTCAGACAAGAAATACGTTCCGCGTTCGCTTTAGATCGCGGCGCAAAAATGGTAAATTGAAACCATTAAGCGCTGATGGCGGCAATATCGTTATCAATCGTTGATGCTCTTTGTAGAACGTCACAAACCTTTACTTCGATCCCGCTATTTTCTGAAGCCGATCAATGGGCCGCGCCCTGCAATGCAGGCTTAAACATCAAGCATTTCGGACCCAGCACGGACACTAATAGTGATCAGCCCCAATGACCGCTGTGCGGACGAAGCGGACATGGCCACATCAAGGACCAATGTCTGCTTTCGTTTGGATGCGATTACAGTTAGTGTCCAAATTACTGAATTTAAAAACTCACTTTGAATTCCCATTCGAAAACGTCGGTTGCTCAAACTTCCGTCTACTTGTTTTTCCAAGTTCCGCAGTCGCGGTCTGTTTTTCTGAAAAATTGTTATTGGTCATGTCTGACGATCTAAAGGTCGCCGCCATGTCCTAAAATGAAAAGAGATAGTTATGCCTACGACTTATTTCCTGTTGATTGATGGCATTGCTGGCGATTCCGCGATCCCTGGATTTGAAGGCTGGTTTGATTTGGATGCGTTTAGTCTAGGTCAAAGCCATTCTGGCACCACGCATTTTGGAGCCAATGGAGGCGCAGGCCGTCTCAACGTTCAGGATCTGTCAGTTTCGCTGTCGGGGAACGCTGGCCTGACAAGTTTGCTGAACAGCACCTCTATGGGCTCTCACATTGATGCAATTCAGATCGTGGGTATCAGTAGCAACGATCAGGCAATCGTCTACGAACTCACGCTTAATGATATTATGACCACGTCCGTGTCAGAGGAATCTGCGCAAAACAACGTCCCAATCCTCGACGTTACGTTCAACTTTGGTCAATTCGGCCTCGTCACGACCACCCAGAACCAAGATGGCAGCCTCGGGGGGCAACAAAGCTACGGCTATGATACTACCACGAACGAGGTTATCGACCCCGCAACTCTAGATGAGCCGACGCCATCGCGCGCTGTCCTTGCCTCAAATCCAACGACATACTACTTGCTGATCGATGGCATTGCGGGTGACTCTACGGACGAAGGCTACGAGGGCTGGTTTAAGCTGGATGCGTTTAATCTGGGCCAAAGCCAATCAGGCACCACACATACGGGCCCTGGTGATGGCGCAGGTCGTGTCGATATTCAGGATTTGTCAGTCGAACTATCTGGGAACACGGGGCTGGCTGATTTTCTCAACGGTTCCGCCACGGGTATATACCTTGATGCGCTGCAGATCGAGGGCGTCACGCGGCGCGATGCGACGGTCTACCAGCTCACCCTCAACGACATTCTGGTCACTTCCGTAAACGAAACCACGGAGCCGAACGGCGCATCGAGCCTCGATGTTGCGTTCAACTTTAGTCAGATCGGCCTCGTCACGACTGGCCAGAACCCAGATGGCAGCCCTGCGAGCCCTGGGACGGAGCAATCCTACGGTTGGAATCTTGTTGATAACACCTATCTCGATCCCGCAACCCTCGATGCGCCAACAAGCTTACCCGCTTTCGGTAACTCAGCGCCTACGACTTACTTCCTGTCGATTGATGGCATTGCGGGCGATTCCACGGCCAGAGGATTTGAGGGCTGGTTCGAGTTGGATGGGTTTAATCTGGGTCAAAGCCAAGCTGCCACGACGCATACAGGTGCTGGTGCTGTCAGTGTTCGGGATTTGTCAATCGCGCTTTCGGGGAACGCTGGCCTGACAAGTTTGCTGAACAGCACCTCTTTGGGCGCACATATCGAAGCAATTCAGATCGTGGGTATCAGTGGCAACGATCAGGCAATCGTCTACGAGCTCACACTTAATGATATA
>NZ_JBDWVM010000204.1:0-13341 GCF_039984035.1 Planktotalea sp.
CATGAGAAAAGTCTCTTGCGAGGATGGCTTCTACCAAAAACGTTCCAAGCCCCGGCCTGCCAAAAATCACCTCGACCAGCACAAGCCCTTCTAGAAGAAAGGCGAGTTCTAGGCCGAAAACTGTAATCACGGGGATAGCCGCATGTGGGGCGATATGATCCCGTCCTATGATCCGCGCACGCACGCCTCTGCGCCTGATCGCGGGTAGGAAGGGTTGTTCGCGCGCCTCCAAGATGCCGGAGCGAATGATCCGTGTCAGAGAGGCCGTAACGCCCAAGCCTAAAGAGAGCGCAGGCAAAATAGCATGGGAGGGCGTGCTTGCACCAAGGGCTGGCAGCCATGCGAGTTTGACGGAGAAGACAAGGATCAGGATCAGGCCCAACCAATACGCGGGGATGGCATTTCCAAGCGACGCTAAGGCAATGGCGGCGCGATCCAAGACGCTTCCGGGGCGTTTTGCAGCGATTAGTGCGAGCGGAACAGAAAGGGTCAGACCGAGCGCGAGCGCCGCGAATGCGAGTGGGAATGTATATCCGATAGCCGTTTTGAGATCAGGCCAGACCGGACGGCCCGTGACCGCCGAATATCCCAAGTCCAACCGGAGCAACGGTGCGAGCCAATCCTCAAACGCTTGCCAGAAGGATTTATTAAGGCCCACCTCTTCGCGAACCTGATCAATAACTTCGTCGCTCAAGAGCGCATCAAACCGCGCCATCGCGATGGCCTGAGCAGGATCACCGGGTGCGTTCCAAAGAAGAGCGAAGGTCAGGATTGCTGTCCCCGACAGCACCACAAGGGCGCGCGAAAAGAGGCCTGCGATGATATTGATCATGCCGTTGCCTCAAAAGCGCCAAGGGCAATTGCTGCGTCGCGCAGTGTGCGCGCGTAGGGTGAGCTGGGGTTCAGAGCAAAGGTTTCTGCATCGGCAATTTCTTCCATGCACCCTTCTTTCAGAACCGCGATTTGATCGGCATGCGCAACGGCATAGCCAAGATCATGGGTCACGATCAGGGCTGCGAACCCCTCCTCTTGCTGCAGCTGTGCGATCAGCCGCGCGGTGTGTTTCTGGGTCACCGCATCGAGGGCCGAGAGCGGTTCATCAAACAACACCAAAGGCGGCGATGCGATCAAGGCGCGCAGAATACCCGCGCGCTGAGCTTGACCAATGGAGACTTCATCAGGACGGCGGTCTAGCAGGTCCACTGGCAGCTCCAGTCCCGCGCAAAGCCGTTCGAGCCGCCCATCCGCCAGTTTCAGTCTTTGCGCCACGACCGGCTCCATGACGGAACGGTGCAGGCTCTGCATCGGATTGAAGGCTGCGCGCGGCTCTTGCATCACGAGGGCGGGACGCACGGATTTTAAAGGAGCGTCATGCCACATGATGACACCAGAGGCGGGTTTCAGAAGTCCAAGGATGGCCGCAATCAGGGTCGATTTACCAGCGCCGCTTTCGCCAACAACAGCAAGAGTGTTACCCGCGGCAAGGGACAGCGAGATATCCGCCAACGTGGTGCGAGCGCCGCGTTTCACAACCAAGTCGCGCACCGTCAGCATGGCAAAGCCATCCAATTGCGATGCGCCGAAAGCGCTGCTGCGGCCTTTGTTTGGGGTTGCTCGAGAATATCTGCTGTGTGGCCCTGCTCGACCAAACATCCGGCCTCCATGACCATCAATTTATGAACGCGCCGCGCGGCCAACCCAAGGTCATGGGTGATCAAAAGCATTGCCGTGTCTTTGCTGGTGAGGAATTTTTCGAGCAAACCCATCGTCGCAGCCGCGATTACTGGATCAAGCGCGGATGTGGGTTCGTCCAGCACGATCAGATCCGGCGCGCCGATCAGCGCCATTGCAATTACAAAGCGTTGTTGCATCCCGCGGCTCCAGCCCCACGGCCGCTTTCGCAAATCAGCCCCATGGATGCCGAGCGCTTTGAACAATCCTTGTTGATCCGTATCGCCGGGCGTCAGACCCAGCGCGGTTTCTGCTTCACGCCAGTGGAACGCCATGGACCGCAGCAGATCAAGCGCCTCATCCGGGCTTTGCGGGACATGGGCCACTTTGTGACCCTGTGTGCGAAGATCATCAATCAGCGCGTGGCCTAAAGTGGATTTCCCAGAGCCCGACGCGCCAACGAGGCCAATGCGGCCTCGCGGTTCGATCTCTAGCGATGTGGGTTGCAATATTATGCGGCCCGAGCGACTTGCGCTCAGGCCGGATACAACAAGTGTCATTCTACCAGTTTTGTCTCATACGTAATCCAATAGGTCTCGGTCGGGTGTACGCGGTATCCAGTCAAACCCGCCACGCCCACATTTGTTTGACTGACGTGGAAAACAGGGATCAGAGCGGCCTCATTTGCGATAATGTGCTGCGCTTCATCATAGATCGCTTTGCGAGCAGTGTGATCAAAGGTCAGTCGACCCTCGCCCAGAAGCTCGTCCAGTTTTGCATTGGCATATTTGCCAGAGTTGGACCCGCCATCAGATTTCAGCAAGGTTTCAAGAACTGCGCCAGGGTCGCCCTGCGGTGTTGTCACCCAAGCTTGCAAAAATAGATCAGCCTCACCAGCGGCCATTGCATCATTGCTCGCCCCCCATTCACCTACGGTAATGTTGGCCTTGATCCCGATGGCAGACAGAAAGGCTTGGGTCAGTTCAGCGGTTGGCGGCAGGGCTGCGCGGGACGAATAGGTCACGATGTCGATCTCAATCGGTTCGCCGTTTAGCACCCAAGTGCCGCCCGTTTTTACGGCGCCCGCCTCTGCCAACAGTGCCTCTGCGCGTTCGGGGTCATAGCTCGCGGGGATGTCAGCGGCCCATCCTGTTCCGTCAGGATAGATTGTGCCAGCAGCTTCACCGCCAACACCTGACAAAGCCGCTTGCACGACGCCTTCACGGTCGATGGCATATGATACGGCTTTTCGGATCAATGGGTTGGCCATAGGGCCGCTTGCCGCGTTCACGGTGTAGAAATAGAGCCTTGCTGTGGGGGCAGAAAACCCCTGCGCGCCAGTTTCCTGAATACGCGTGAAGTCGGTTTCGGGATAATTGATTACCAGATCGACCTCGCCTGCTTCGAATGCCAATGCCGCTGTTGCTGGGTTGCTCGAGACGACGACGCTGACTTCGTCAAGGCCCGGAGTTCCTAGACGGTAGGTGTCATTGGCTTGCACGCGATACAGCTGTTTTGGCACGGCTTCCTTAAAAATGAACGGGCCTGTTGCATTGATCGGGAAGTCTTCAGAAGCGCTGCCAAGGATCGCGATACCCGGCTCGGACAATGTCCAAGGGAAGGCGGCGTTCGGCGCGTTTGTTTCGAATACAACGACGCTGCCGCCATCTGTGGACATGCCAGCCAGATCAAGCAATTTCGCAATACGGGCGTTGTGGCCTACGTGTTCTTCATCAGAGATCGGTGTGATCGCATCGATGACTGCTTGCGGTGTCACTGGAGAGCCATCGTGAAATGTCAGTCCAGCGCGCAAAGTCACACGCCATGTTGTTGGCGCCACTTGTTCAATGCTCTCTGCCAGTCGCGGATAGAGGTTCATCTCATAGTCGATCCCCATCAGTGTTTCGGTGACGCCTGTCTGGTTTGACATCCAACCGTTGTAGCCCGCGCGCGGGTCAGGCACTTCGGCATTCGGGCCAAAGCCAACTGAGATGGTGAGGTTACGCTCTTGGGAGAGAGCTGGGAGTGCTGTGCTGCAAACAAGCGCTACGGTGCAAGCCAAACGGGAAACGAACGACATGAAGATTTCCTTGAGATTAATGAGTTGAAATTGAAGACGTTGGATGAGGCATCTTGGGCCAGCACTTGCGCCTTCAGCCCAATTGAGCGAGGCGCGCGTCTCGTCATTGGGTCGCCAAAAAGCGGTTGGACAACTGGTATCTATGCGATCCAAATTAGGTGAGCTTAATCTCGCAACTCACATAGCTACCAGCATAACGCAACTACAAAAGTTACATATTAAAAAACTCTGCGGAACCTCGCGCACAACCCGCAACGGTTCCGCTTGTTTAAGGCCAACCTTTTGCCTGTCTATCCACTCGCTAAAAATGCGATTTCGTTTGAGTTTCGGGCCAGTGCTCGCTCGGTTTCGCCATAGTTTAAAGGTAGGAGTATCGGGGCAACGCCCGTTATGCACGGCGACGACGGCAGCGTCGCGACGGAAACATCGGAGCTCAACGATTGAAAGGCCAGCCCGTCGTAGTCGCGCTCAATTGCCTGAACATCAAAAACTGTATGACCGACATCCAGTAACACACGTCGGATGCCCTCATGCTCTGGGCGCAACTCCTGTAGAATGCTGGCGCTCGCATAAGACGTCGGTTTGAGCCCAAAATTTTGTTGGCTACCCGGGATGCTCCCTGTCAGGATCGCCTCGCCCACCCTGAGTTCTGCGTCAAAGGGCTTGGGCACCTCGATCTGCTCAAGAATGGGCAACACTGCTGATCCCCCGATGGACATTACAGGAGACATCCCTAATCGAGAGGTAATTGCCTTGACGCTCAAGCGATCCAACATGCGTTGGATTTCCGCGGGGCACGGTGGTTCATGAATGAGACATCCAAAGTTCATCTGAAACCCACCAATTTGAACGCGGTCACCGTGGCGGTGTTCGATCTCAATCAAAACATCCGCGATATCCTCGCAGAGCAATCCCTCGCGGTTTTCCGAAGTGGCAACCGGAATGATGATTTCGGGTATGCGATCCACGTTTACAGTGTTCAAAGCGGACACATCAGTAACGACGATACGGTTGAACGCATTGCCCTTACGGGCCTGCATGCGCTGTCTGGGGTACAGGGTCGATACGTCCCGACCTCGCAATACATCCAAGACGGCCTTGTCATCCTTGCCGAGGGCAAAGCGAAGGTCAGCGATTTGGCTTAACTCACCAACAATATTCGCGTGTAGATAGCCGCCCTTCAGCACCACCCGCATTGAAAATCCGTGCTTTTGTGCTAAAGATCGGCACCGTTTTATATTATGGTTCAGCGCTTGAATGTCGTAGACGTATTTGTGGTCTTCGATCAGATAAGCCGTTGAATTGAGAACGTGACTACTCATTGGCTGCCCTCGATTTTGTGGCGCACTCAAATTTATTGTGGAGAGCATTCTTTTGGACGACAGTGATTTCAGTTCTGAAGTTGTTTTTCTGAACCGAGACGAAGAGCGTGAAACGCTTCTGTCGTCCTTGCCTCCGACGGCGACGCAAAGTCAGCTTTTGATCGTGCGTGGCCCGACCGGCGTTGGGAAATCTTCGCTTACAGAATGGGTCTGCGAGCAAATCGATAGTGCGGTCACAACTGTTGTGATCGATCCCTACATTCGCGGTCGGGACCTTGATCCAAACAGGGCTTACGACGGCTATTACTTGCAGCTTTGCGTTGCTGGTCTTGATGAGCACTTTAGCCGCGTCCCCGGATCGGTTGATCGGTTTGCGCAGTTTGCTCTGTCCCGAGGTGTGAAGAACCTGAAGGGCTTCGATGTCAAAAAGACGCTCAAAGAGGTTACCAGCCTGACAAAGATGGTCGGCCATGCTGTCGATGCAAGCGAGCGCGTCACGGGGCGCGGGAGCTTTTCCCCTAAATCGCTTTTGACCAGCGATAGCGCCGAAGCGATCGAGGTCTGCGCCGAATACTTCAGCTATGTTGTGTCGAACCTGGAGTTGGTTTTGGTCGTGCGCGAAGGTCAGCATTTTGACACCGTCAGCCTGCGCCATATCCTGAGATCGATGGCCGACAGCAGCCAGTTCTTTCCACTGATAGAATATACGAGCAACGATCAGCGTTTTCAGAAGCGCCATGATGTGCAGATCAAGAACCTGGCTGACCCGAAAATCTGGGACATTGATGTGCTTGACTGGCCCTATGTTGCGGAGCTCTTGCAAAGATATGGGCAGCATGATCAAACCCTGATTGGAGAATTCCAAGCCCATTGGGATGGTAATCTGCGCACGATTGACGAGCTGAAATATCGGGTGACCCTTGGAACCGGTACGATCAGCACAAAATTCAACGCACCCCTGCCCCACAATGCGATCTCTGCGATAGCGCTTCGTCTTAAGGACATGACGCGGGCCGAACGTCTTCTGCTTGCGATCTTGCAAGAACACAATGAACCGATAGCGCGGGAAGTTCTGCTTGAAATTTGGGAGGCCACGGACAGCGTTCTTGGGCTGTCCCCAAGGTTGTCGGACGTCCAAGACAATATCCATAGCAGTTTGCTGTCGATATCGGACACAAGCGTCGGGCTGAACAATGACGATGTCGCATCTGCCATATCCGATTTGGATGACGCATCGCTTTACGCGATCAGCGCCAGAGATGTTTTGTTGGCTTTCTACGAAAACATGATCAACACAGGCGCGCCCGGCAGCGCGACACGCGCTGTCGCCATGCGCCATACGACGCGGTTTGCAGCCCTGAAGAAGGACCCTGTTCTTCTTGAAAAGACGCTTGAGCGGCTCAACGCAGAAATTGACGCAAAGGGTGATCCCACCACCTACGTTGATCAGGTCATTGCCTGTCTCAGAACTGCCAATGACTTGGGCAGCAGCGAGCGAGAGGCGCTGGGGTCTTGGGCGGCCCAGCAGGCCTACAGGTCCAGCAATTTCGAACTGGCTGTCGATGCGATTGAAGTGGCCCAATTGGCGGGTCCCATTTGGGATAGCGTATTGGCGCACGCATTGATCGAAGTGCATCGCGAACCGGAAGCGACCGAAATTGCGAACCGCATGCGCAACGAATTGCCATTTGATCAGGCTGACCTGATGAGCGATCTCATCTTGGGAAATCTTGATCTGGTGCATAACAGGTTGGATGCCTGCCAACGGCGTCTTGAACGGACAATCGAAGAAGCCAAACGTCGCGACAGTGTCTTGCTTGGTCATGCTTACCGATTGCTTGAGAGTGCGGTCGATATTGAAGCCGCTATCGAGCTTTGCCAAAAGAGCACCGATGTCTATGTCGCCGCCGGGCTTTCCAGGTCGGAGGGTCAGTCGCGATTGACAATCACACGGCATTTGTCGCGCGTGGGACTGATCGATGGTGCGTATGATGAAATCAGCAAAGCTGATGATCTTCTGAACGACGTCGCAAGTTCCCGTCATTTCCTGCTGAACAACCGCGCCGCTGTGGAGCTTATGTCCGCCGAGCCAAACTATGACTCGGCCGCCGGCGATCTGAAACGCGCGCTTTTCATGAGCAGAGACAGGTTCAGCGATCTGACAATTCTGCAAAACCTCGCAATTTGCGTTTGGCAGATGAATGGTGCCGACGCTGCGGTCGAAGTCGTGAACCAAGCATTGCGCGCGCTTGAGGAATTGGATTCCACAACCAAACTGATGGCTGATAGCGTTGGTGGTGTGGCAATCGCGATCTTTGAAGCCGCAGGCAGACACGATGACGCGCTGCGCGTTGCCAGCTTCGTCATTGAAACGGTCGGCGTCGATATCGACGCCGATCCGTACTGGGTCTGGCGCTACAATCGCTCTGAATTGAGGCCGCAAACCCATCATGCCTATGTTCTGGACAAGCCCTACCATCCTAGCTTCCTCAGTCAGTGGCAATTGGATTGGGAAGTCTTGAGCGAGCTGTTTCAATGATCGCTCCAATGACTTCGTGATAGCGCCAACCATCGTTGACGAACCCTTGCGTCATCTGACCACCCTTCCCAAGCCACGCGTCGGGCGTTGCTTCCAAGAAGTGAAACCGGCCATCCTTGAGGCGACCATCGATCCGAATATAGCCGAAGTGGCCAAGGGCGGTTAGGAAGCGCCCCATCGCTTCGCGATCTTCGGTGCAGAGTTCGTCATCGATTGAAACGAGAGAGCGTTTTTGAAGGTTGAAGAACTTTTCATGCGCGCCCCACACGTTTGTCTCGAAATAGCGCGGGTCTCCTTCAATCGCGATTTCGTTCAAGGACATGTAGGTGCCTGCTGGCCCTTCGATTGCGGCAAAACCGACTTCACGTCCTGAGACGAATTCTTCGGCCATGACGGGACCGCCAACAGAGCCGAACAACGTTGTCGCAACCTGTTCCAGCTCTTTTGCAGACCTCACGATGCTCGATGCGCTGATGCCGATGGACGACCCTTCGGCAGACGGCTTAACGACAACGGGAAACGTCCAATCTTGCAAGTGACGCATGTCAGAGATGTCATGATATTCGCGCGCGCGCGGCGTTAAGAGACCGGCTTGCTTTGCGAGCTGCTTAGCGGAAATTTTGCTGTGGCATTTCGCTTGGCCAAAGCCATCAAGGCCGACAAAAGGAATGCCGTGCGATTCACAGATGTCAGGCGTCCATGATGTACGAGAGCGAAACTTCTCACCGCCAAAGGTCGAGAGAACAACGTGCCGCTGTGACATGGCCGTGTTTTCGGTGAGTTGGCGAGGGTGCTCCATGTGGATTGCTTCATATCCACTTTGCTTGAGCGCGGTCATGACCTCATCCAGCGTGTGCGGCTCTGTTTTCTCGAGATCGGTCCGCATCGCGAACTGGTCGGCATCCCCATCACTGTTCGGGGTGTGAATGATGTCAGCCACAAAGATGACGCCATCCACATCAAGTGGTGGTCGTTTAAGAGGAAGAGACCGAGTGAAGTCTTGCATAGTATTTACAACCTTTTCCTGTGATCTCGGGACGGTTTTGCAAAGCCAGCCATTTCCTGCCAAACCTCAGTCATCGGCGATGATGGCAGAAACGCTTTGTTCACGATTTTTTTGTCCTACGAGATTGATTTCCGAACCAAACTCATAGAAGGAACCTCATGCCCCTGTCTCGGGGTCTCCTGAGAGGCCCAGAGGCGCGGAAAATGGCCGGAACGCGTTGAATACCATGACAAAAGCTTGCTCAAGGCTCGGTCAGGTCAAGCACGCCTCTTACTGCTGCCAAGCCCCCCAAACCCCTAATAAGAGGTTAATCCTTGACCTTACTGCACAATGTAGGCGAGAACTTCCCGTCGGCAGTCGCCGAAGGTTATCGATGGTCACTAGAGGGTATAAATTTTGGAAAAGGTACCGAAGTGGCTTTCGGAGGATCCCGATGACTACCTTCACAACGAATATTCAAAACTTGGAGCTGTCATCTCTCCGAGTTGGCAAGATGAGTACGGCCGCTGGAAACATTGCTATTTGCCAGGGTTGCGTGAGGAAGTCAGTCAGGTTTTTCCAGAACTGAACTGTACCGGTTTCATCAAAATGGTGGCACCGCTCATCAAAGGTGCCGTGGCGCTTGTTCCCAACGAAATCAAATCTTGTATCGCGCGCAATAACCCAGCGGATTGGCGCAAACTGCCCGCTCAACAAATTCGCAATACCTGGGGCGCGGATAAGGTCCTTTTCGCAAATGCGTACCTGACATTGATCTGCTTCCAGATGGTTTATTTCATCCACGATGGGGCAATCGAAGGCGTCTCTATTTCGGACGACTATAAGATCGAGGGTATTGAAGACATTGATCCTGATGTTCTTATTCAACGCTTTCGTGATATCAACGCTGGCTACACAGAAACCCGCATCCATCGGTTGAGCATTCATTTGTCAACGTTTCAACTAGTTGTTGATCGCCCTGAGTGGTGGAACGCAATCCTGAGCGACGAAACGTTACGGTACAGTTTCGAGCGCAGCACGGGTCAAACCGATGCAAACTTTCTAAAAGGTCTTTTGGAAGGTTGCCTTATCAGCTTGGCCACAGCGCAGCGCATTTCCAAATGGGCGCAAGATCAAGAGCTGTTTGGGAATGGCGAGCTGAACTGGTGCTACAAGCCTGAAATGTCACCTCGCAAGACTGCGGTAGACAAAGAGTTTATCGTATATTGTGATCGTGAAACTGAGTTCGGTGCAACCAACGCCTAGTTTGGCAGGTTTAGCGCCATGATCCCAAGTAATTTGTAAGCTCGCCGTGGAATCTATCGGCGAAAGATGGTGCAAATCCTAGGTCCGAAAGGATTGTTTTTAATCGTGTGAATGAGAGTTTTCGGTAATCGCCGACTGTTATGACTTGAGGGTGTTTTCGTGCAATTTTGAGAGCGGCGCGTTGCAAGGACCTGTCTCTTAGAAGGCTGGGGACATGGAACTTGTCGGTTGGATCAACGCTCTTTGTGTCGAACGTAAAAACGAAACCTTGGCTCATGTTCACTTGACCTTCTGTTCCATGGATACTGGTGTCATAGGCCTTGTCGACGACGACGTCGCCTGTGTCTCTCAATACCATAAATTACTAACTTTGATTGTCCCACGCCGCGTTGGTGCAGCTATTTTATCGGTTCACATTAATCATAGGGCTTTTTTCGTCAACCGCCTTGTTACGAAACACCGGCGCGTGTTGCCCCCCGCCTCATTAACCCGCTTCTGTAACCAAAACGTATATGGAAAGGGCGGGAATTGGAGATTTTGCTATGTTTGATCAATTATCCGACCTTAGTTGCTGCGCCTGTTTGATAGGCTTTGGTTCTCTCCAGTGGTTTATCTAAAACTTGAATTAGCCAATGCATCCTCTGCGCTTGAGGGATACAACGGTGGCAACAAACATATGAATAGTGGCTTTGTCCGCGCTCTGATAGCAAGCAAACATGACACCGAAGCATTCTTTCCCTCTTTCCGCGGAAACGCAGTTCATCGCTGCGTGTTGCAGATGGCCACATGATGCGGCTGCACACGCTGCGGTTCAGCAGACGATTTCGGGAATTTCTGACTGGAATGTGCTTTTGGACGCCTGTCGTCGTCATCGCGTGTCAGGGTTTGTTTACAACGCTATCAAGCAAGAGACCGGAGTACCGCCCGAGTTCAGGGCACAGCTAAAAAAAGATGCTCTACGAGCCGCTGTTTACGCCAATGCCCAAGCGAAAGAGACTGTTCGCATTGAAACGCACATGCTGGAAAACGGGATCAATTCAATCCATTTCAAAGGACCTGCGCTGTCCCAGCTTGCCTACGGAAAGCTTGAGATTAAGCAGAGCAACGATTTGGACATGCTCGTGAGCGCGGCTGACGTTCCTGCTGCGATCGAAAAGCTTCGCGATCTGAACTACCGTATTAAAGGGGCGCACTATCCGATACAGCCCGTGCTTTGCGATGCGCTCTTGCGGCACCGCAATCAAATTGAATTGTTTAGCCCTCAACGCATGATCGTCGAACTGCACTGGCAACTTTCAAATGCACCGGGGCTTTTGCCAAACATCGAAAAAGACCTTTCCACGCAGCAGGTCGCGTTAGGGCCGCATGGGAGTGTTAAAACACTCGGGGACACGGATCTGTTTGTCTACTTGTGCCAACATGGCGCGTTGCACGATTGGGCCCGGTTAAAGTGGCTCGTTGATGTGGCGGCGATGTTCTTTTCAAAGGGCGACAGTGTAACGGCACCTCTTATGCAAGCCGCTCACGACAAAGGCGCTGGATTGGCTGCCACACAAGCGCAACTCTTGTGCCATTTGTTGTTTGCAACGCCTGCTCCGGCAAGCATCCCACAGCGAACTGCGCAATTGAGCGAACATGCTCTGCGCCGCATCGAGGCGCCCTACACACGCGAAACCTTATGGGAAGAAATCTGCTTCAACGCAGGGCGCTGGCGGGTGCAACGTCACTTTTACCCCAATTCCTTTGCTGCGCTCGGCCTGCTCAAAGTTCACAGGACGTCGCTCAGTGATATTATAGCGATGCCGCTGTCGGCGCGTTGGGACTGGCTCTATCCGATATTGCGTTTGCCACGCTGGCTCATCCGTTCAGTGAACGCAAAGCGATCGACCCGAAAGACATGACATTGCCCAAAAACATCGCACTGCCCGCGCGCTGAGTTAAACTGACAAAAAAGGTTGGCAGGGAATGGTGCCCATTGTTATATGACAGGCACGAAAGCGCCGGGGCTAGGCTGAGCTGATTTTTGAGGAAGAACATGACAACAAAGACAAAGCTGGGTGATGAAAATCACGACACACCGTTGCCAAAATACGAACCCCCGACGCTAATCTGTCTGGACGTTTCAAAAACAGAAAGCGGATCTGCGGGCGCGTTTGAGGCTACTTTTCCTACATTTCCAGACCAAAGTTTTTTGCAAGCATCTTAACGCTCGCGCGATTTGAAAAGCGGTGTTTGGCGCGTTGAAAGTGCCCGTACTTCGCAAATGTATCGTATCGACCTAGGAGCTTTGAGTGCAAACAGGTGTTATCGGCACCCTCTGGCATCAGGATGCCGGCGACCTCGTTGATAGGTTAGATGCTGCATTTCGCGCTGGGGTACGCAACGGATCAGGCGCGGCACGCTGCTCCGAGCAGCTCGAAGGCTGTGTCCTTGCCTGCTTGACGCTACCGTCCAACAAACCCTCCTGCCCACCGCCTGATCCTGTACAGGTTTTCAAAACAACAGGTCTTTTGGTTGCGGCGGATGTGTGGCTTGTGAATGCTGCACAGCTTCGAACGCATTTGGGGTTGGCGCAAAACACTTGCGCAGCGCAGCTAATTGGGAAGCTTTACCAGACTGAGGGCGAAGCTGGTCTGGATCGTTTAAGCGGCGATTATGCCTTTGTCATTTACGATAGCGACGCTGAAAAGATCATTGCCCGCCGTGATCCATTCGGCGTGCGCCCGTTGTTCTGGGCGATGATTGGACCAAGCGTTGCGTTTTCCTCTTTGCCAGAAACTCTCGTCGATGCAGGTTTGATTGAGGGCCAGCGCGATGCCGCAGGCGTTCTGGATATGATCGCCCGTTCCGCGGCGGATCGGCCAGCGACCCTGACCAAAGGTTTGAACCGAATTCCCGCAGCTATGCAAATGACCCTGCAGCGCGGCGATAAGGTCCCCGTATTCAAACGATACTGGACCCCGAAACCGCAAGCAGAAAGCGTGCCACAGTCTTTTGAGGCGTGGACGGGTGCGCTGCGCCAGAAAATGGAGAAGGCTGTTCAATCGCGATTGCCAGACGCTGGTGATCTCGCGGCGTCTGTTTCGTCGGGCTTGGATTCGACCAGTGTTGTCATGTTGGCCGAACGGAATTTGCAGGCGGGGCAGCACATCTTTGCCTCCACCTATGCAGCGTCCCAAGAGGCGGAAAAAGCCTATCCAGGCATGTTGGACGAAACAGAGGTGGCCGCGCAGGTTGTTGCAGGCTCCAACTCGATCTCATGGGAAAAAATTCGATATAGAAAAAATGCAGAACTCACGAATGTGGTCATAGGGGCCGCTACATGGGTGCCCGATGCAGACCTCAACCCTGAATTTAGAACCGCGAAAAATGCCGCGATGCAGGGGGCAGACACGATGTTGACCGGTTGGGGCGGCGACAATGTCGTGAGTTACAAAGGCTACGGAGTGGCTTCCTCCTTGCTCAAGACCGGGAAATG
>NZ_JBDWVM010000205.1:0-2735 GCF_039984035.1 Planktotalea sp.
CTGGCGATTTGGCCGTGGATGATCTGGAGGTTGCGTGGAACGACCGCTTTGCTTCTGATTTTGGCTATGCCGTTGATAAACCATCAAATGGCGTGCTGCAGGATGTGCATTGGTCCGTCGGTCTGTTTGGGTACTTTGCGACCTACAGCCTCGGAAATGTCTATGCTGGCTGCCTCAACGAGGCGATGCGCGCAGATTTGCCGAACTTGGACGATGCTTTGGCGAAAGGTGACACAAGTCCTGCGACTGAATGGCTGGGAGAAGCGTTGCAGCGCCACGGTGGATTGCGCACACCGCGCGCAACGATTGCACATGCCTGTAGCGGTGTGGAGCCAACAGAAGGGCCGTTGTTGTCCTATCTTGAAGCAAAGTTTGGTTAGAGGCTTCGTCGGCCCAAGCAGGCCCAAAGCCCAAAATCAAAAATGGGCGCATAAATGCGCCCATGAGTTGAGGTAGAGAACTTAGAGTCCTTTCTGTTAAGGGGTAATATCGACCGCTGTCATAGCCGAGTATTACGCCATCTGTTTGGGTACGCGGTCAGCTTATTGCCACCTAAAACCGTGAGTGAAACAAGGCTGGCGACTGACCAAATAAGCAACATACTAAGCTGCGTCGCGTGTTCCCAAGAGGACAACGGTTCACTGGTGTAGGTGAACGCAATCCCTATGAGTGTAATTGCGGCTGTCATCGCAACAACACGCTTTCGCATTTCGAAGAACAGCCAGAGAGCGCAAAATGCCAGCAAGATCGCTATAAGCGGTTCTATAAACTCAACGCCTCTTGATGAAAGTAGGGCAGAGTGATCATGCGAGCTATGAGGGGGGATGATCATCATGCCCAAGAGGGCTGCGCTTGGGACGACTAAGTGAAGGGTCGCAGTCAGTCTCCTTAAGTGCGCAGTGTGTCTTGAGTAACTGGTCATTTCTTACCTCGGCTATTCTTCGTACCTCTAGGTGTAAGTTGAGTTTGTGCATCCATAAATAGAAAAGCTTGCAGTTTCATATCTGCAAAAATGTTAGGTCGCTGGACGTGATTGTTCTAAGTGTTTGAAAAAATTACGAATTAGCGGGTCGTTGCGGCGGGATTCATGATAGGATGCCCATATTGAAACCGACTGACTTGGTGAATTCGAGACAATACAAAGCTCTTTTTGTTGATCCGCGACCGAGCAAGGCAGCAATGCCATATAGGGCAGCTCACGAACGATTTGCTGGGCCAATTCGAAACATTGGACCGACATGCGAGGGCCAGCTTCAAAGTAGTCTTTGAGGAAGCTCTCATCCGGGCGATGGCCAACTTGTTCCGTCAAAGCGACCCAACCCGTCAGATTATCGACATACGTTTTCGCGCAATATACGGCGAGCTGCGTTTCCGCGATCTTCTTGCGAATAATGCGCCCTTCTGTCGGCATCAGGCTGGTGAAGCTGATGTCAACTTCTCCAAATGCAAGGGAAGAGGGGTTTGCACTGAGTTCCAAATCGACCGAGGGGTTTTCGGCAAGCAATGTGTTCCAGTTGAAAGATTGGTAGGTCTGCATCACGAGTAAATCACAATAGATGCGGATCTTACCTGAAGCGGTCATAGGCGTTTCAGCCTGAACAGCTTCGATGTTGGTTTTTACGGTTTTGGCAATATCAACAAGTTTTTCACCAAAGTCTGTCGGCTGCCATTGCTGTCCATTTTTTACAAAGATGGAGCGTTTGTAAGCCTCAGAGACATTTTGCACATGGCGAGAGACCGTTGTGGGATTGCTTCGTAGAGCTTTTGCCGCGCCACTGATCGTTTTGTGCTCAGCGAGCGCGAGACAGTATATGAGGTCATTCCAATTTTGCATTGCGGGTCCCGTTCGTGCCTTAGACAAGTTCACACCGCGACTACTCATTAACCTATGTACTCAAACTTGATCTTCAAGGTTAACCGGTCAACGCGGTAACTCTGCAATCCCAGTTTTTCAAATCTACAGCAATGCAGCAAAAGTATACGCGTGGGTTCAAAAGTTCCTTAAATAATTCATGGGGTTATGTGTACTATCCGAAAGGCTATGTCGCTAGTACTTTCGTGCCACAGAAAACGGGATTTTAGGTAAAATTTGGCTAAAACCGCGGCTTTCAATTGGGCGAAAAAAGGGCAATTTAGGGTGAGAAAAATGGTATTTTTAAAAATGAAACGGGCCTTCGTCACAGGTTTTGGGGGCGACTGTTGACGGTTTTTGGCTCTGTTTCGGCGGTAAAGAGATGTGTTTTCAGGGGGTAAAGCGGCGCGAAGTCGGGGTCCATTCAGTGCGTTTAAAGGTTCGAATTTCTGTCGCAGCACCAAAAAAATGCCTTGCGTCCGCAAGGCATTTTTAATTCTCTATATACTACAGTGATCGAACGACCCGCTGAACGCTAAATTAGACGCTCCAGGCGCTCATCCTCGCAAATGTAGCGAAGCACCTTGTGTTAGGTGTTTGGTCTAACCCAAACATCCTTCAGCAGTTGAATAGGCCCACTGAGCGATTATTCAGCGTCGCGCGCGGCTTTTTCTTCTTTGGTCAACGTCTGGTTCCAAACATTCTTTGAAATCCCAAGCTCGGGTTTCATTGGTTTGGTTTTACCCTTTTTGACGGAGCCACCCTTTTTCAGGAATTCCTGAATAAGGGCGTCGTCAGTATTGGACTTAGGCACCTGTTTCATGTGTGTCCCCTTTATAAACAGTAATTAGTGAGGGCCACAAAGGCCCTCGTTAACTCTCTT
>NZ_JBDWVM010000206.1:0-5881 GCF_039984035.1 Planktotalea sp.
GCTTGTACCTGTTTGGGAAGCCTATCAAAATCAGCGCCGAGCACTTGACGATAGAGCGGATCTGAAGGGCTCGGGGCAGAATAGGTGATGCGCATTGCAATTGGCGTACCATCATCCTTCATTTCAAGAGCCTTTTCTGAACGTCAGGATCAGGCAAGGCGCAGATATCAGCCTCCCCGAAGAACCTGTAACGATTTCGGGCTATGATTTGATACATCGCGTCCTGCGCGCGCCGTGGCAGTAGGTTAAACACGGCAAGTGCGCGCCAGATACCACCTAAACGTTGGCCTGTGCGAACGACTGCATCTAGGGATGAAAACGCAAAGCCGTTTTCAAGATAAAGCCATGAAGTGGGATCGCTCGGGGACATGCCGTAATGGACCAGCAGGGCGGCGCCCACGTCGCTTTGCATGGGGATGATGGCGAACTCTTGGCGTTTATCTTGCCGCGCGATCCATCTGGCACCGCGCGCGCAGAGGGAACATTTCGCATCCATGACGCAAACAGCGTCACCTGCTGTAAAGTCAGGAACAGCAGCATCTTCACGGTATGAATAGGGGGTATGATCGCTCACAGCAGGCATGCTTTCTCGATAGCTGAAAGCGTTGGCAAAGTCGAACAGCCCCATTGCCGCATGTGCAGGCGACGGGACGCAAAACATGCGATGGCAGCAGCTTGAAAAAGCTGCTAGCTCCTTCGGCAAACGCGATCACATTTGAGGATTTTACCATGATCCAACCCACAGAGACCTTCAAAGACAACTTGAGCCTTTTGCCCTCCATTGAAACGCTCGCAAGGATCGAGCTTTCGGACCCTGACGGAAATCCCGTTGCGTCGATTGAAAACCAACCGGGCAAACAGGGGTCACTCGTGGTGTATCAGTATCTGTTTCAGGAGTTTGGCGTCATTGATGCCAAGGCCGCAACCCATGGGTTGGCTGTGTTCGCTGAACATACTATAGATGCCAAGGCACGCCCGGGCGCGCATCCGAACATCGATCATTTGTTGGCCATTATCGAGGGCGGCAAACCGTTGAGCGTGAAGCTCATTCCGGCATAGTCTGGCGTTGCAACGCACCCACCGTCCCATTGGCTGAGAGAGCTCATGACATCTGAAAATGCGGTTCAGACACTCGCACATCGCGCAAGACAACGCTTGCGCGATTACGCGCGTTTGGGGCAACCGGTGACCTATCAGGCGCTTACCCAAGAGCTAGAATTGTCGCCGCCGCATACGATCCAACAGCTGGCTGCGGCGCTTGAACATCTGATGCAAGAGGATGCCAAGGCAGGCCTTCCGATGATCGCCGCGCTTGTCGTCAGCAAGGCGGCGGGGGGAGTGCCGCGATTGGGGTTCTTTGAATGTGCCCAGCGGATCGGGCGCTTTGATGGGGACGTCAACGGCCCAGAGGCCATGCGCTTTCATGAGATCGAATTCAAAAGCGCTGTAGAGTTTTGGGGCAGGGCGGTATCGAGCTAGCCTGCAATATTCGGCACGCTAACTCAGAACATTTTCGCAAAATTTACAGCAGCTTGAACACCGTCGATGAGTTTCGCCTCAATATCCGCGCCATCCTGAACAATGTGCACCATGCCCGCGCAGCCGAGCACCACGCTTTGGACGTCATCTTCACGCAGGGCAGTTTCAATCTCTGATTTGACCCGCCGCGTGGCGTTGACGCGATCATTCTCCAGATCGAGCACCGGCACACCGCTCGCTCTGATCCGAACGAGGTTTTTCTCCAGCCCATAGGCCGCAACATTTTCAGCCAGCACAGGCACAGAGACTTCTAGGGTCGTCACAACAGAAAACCGCGCGCCGTAAAGCGCTGCCATATGATAAGCCGCTTGGCCAATACCGATGACGGGACACCGCGAAAGCGCGCGCGCCGCGTCTAGGCCGGTGTCATCAAAGCAGCCAATGATGATCGCCTGTGCGCCTACCGTGTTGGCCTTTTGCACCAACTTCAACAACGGTGGCACTGCAGCTTCACCATCCGCCGCGCCTTGAATCGCGGGCGGGCCATCTGTGGAGGTCCAACCGACAACGTTGCTATCGGGCGCTGCGCGTTTGGCGGTATCAATCATGGCATCCGTCATAGAAACGGTGCTGTTGGGGTTAATGATAACGATCATAAATCCCCCTTTCCCGCGTCAGAGGCCTGACGGCTCTTTCGACGGTTCATGATCAAGGCAACGCACAGGAATACACCGATAATCACCAGTGAGAAGACCGTGGTCAGCGTGCCAAGCGCATAGAGAACAGGTGACGTCACATTCGTGGTCATCCCAAAGATTTCTAGCGGCAGCGTGTTGTAGCTGCCCGATGTAAGCAAGGTGCGCGCAAATTCATCATAACTGAGGGTAAAGCCGAACAAAGCCACGCCAATCAAGGATGGTGCGATGATAGGCAAAACCACATGGCGCAGGGTTTGCCATGGGCTTGCGCCGAGATCTCGGGCCGCTTCTTCGTAGCTTTTGTCAAAACGGTTGAAGACGGCGAACATGATTAACAAACCAAAGGGCAACGTCCAAGTCAGCTGAGCGCCAAAGCCCGATGTTGACCAATGCACCTCCAGACCGGATTGGGAAAAGAGCAGGCCAACGCCAAGGGAGATTAAAATCGATGGGATCACCAATGACGTGATGATCAGATAAAACAGGATGTTGGAGCCGGGGAATTTGCTGCGAAACGCCAAGCCGCCCATCACGGACACAACGACCGTGACGATCATTACCATCAGCCCAAGCAGGAAACTCCGTCTAAAGCTGCCCCAGATATCGCCGACGGCCTGTTGCTCAAACAGATCATAGAACCAATGCAGCGACACGCCGCGCATGGGGAAGGTCAGACCGCCACCTTCGCCTTGAAACGACAGAATGCCGATTGTGATCGTCGGTCCATATAGGAACAGGATGAACACCGTGAAAAAAGCGGTGAGGACATAGAATGAACGAGGGCGCGGTTCCATCTGTCACAGCTCCTTACGAATATCGACAAAGCGCAACAGAATGCCGATGGTGATCAAAACCGTCACCAGCAAGACAATCGCGGTTGCCGATGCCGAAGGGTATTGAAGCAGCGCAATATCGTTTGAGATGAGGCGACCCACATTCGCAGATTGCGACCCCGACATGAAACGCACGGTGATAAAATCGCCCATGACCAGAGTGACCACAAAGATCGTCCCAATCATGATGCCGGGTTTGGTGAGCGGAATAATCACATTCCACAAAATCTGTGCACCATTGGCACCTGCATCCCGCGCGGCCTCGATCAGGGATTTGTCGATCCGCATCATCGTGTTGAAAATCGGCACAACCATGAACAGCGTGTAAAGATGCACAAAGGCCAGAATGACCGCGAAATCGCTGAACAGCAGCCATTCAAGCGGCTCGTCAATCACGCCCCAAGACAAAAGCGCTGAATTGGCGATGCCATTGCGCCCGAGGAAGGGAATCCAGGAAATCATCCGGATGATGTTGCTGGTCCAGAACGGGATCGTGCACAGCAAGAATAGGGCAATCTGCCAAGTTAGGCTGCGAATATGAAACGCCAGATAATAGGCGACCGTGAAGCCGATCAGCAATGTGCAGGCCCATGTGATCAAGGCGTATTTGAAGGTGTTGAAAAAGACGGTGTAGGTCACAGGGGACCCAAAAAGGAAGGCGTAGTTGTCAAACTCGAACGCGGGAATAATGGAAAATTCAGTGGCGCGCCAGAAACTGACGATCACGATCAAAATGATCGGAAGAACCAGAAAAAAGAACAAAACGGCGGCAAGCGGTGACACCATCAACCAGCCTTTAAGGGCCGTGTTTTCACGTAATTTGTTCATAGGATCTTCTTCTGGGATGAAAGGTGGGTGCGCCTGATGGCGCACCCTTTGCGTGGTTTAGGCTGCGATGAATTCGTTCCACTTGCGGACCATGTATTGGTTCTCGTCCATGACAGAGTTCCAGCACACAACAGACCCCATACGATCAAGGAAGGCACCGCCATCGCGCACTTCGCCCGCGCCGGCCAACTTGTCGCCTGTTGGTGACAGGATATCACCCTCTGCGGCTTTACCTTCGTACCAGAAGCCCCATTCGTCGTCAGACATGAACGCCTTGGACGTTTCTGGGACCGCTGAATAATAGCCCTGACGCATCAGGTAACCACCGACCCAACCGGAGAGATACCAGTTGATGTATTCATAAGCTGCATCCAGTTCGAGACCAGACAGCGCAGCCGAGATACCGAGACCACCGCCCCAAGAGCGATAGCCCTCTTCAAGCGGTTGATAGACACATGGAATGCCTTGGGATTTGACGGCGGTGATCGCTGGTGACCACATGGATTGGATCACGACTTCACCAGAGGCCATCAGGTTGACGCTTTCATCAAACGACTTCCAGAAGGCACGGAATTGGCCGTTTTTCTTCGCCTCAGTGAAGATGCCAATCGTCAGATCGATTTCTTCTTTGGTCATGTTGCCTTTGTCTGGGTACGTATATTCTCCCATGGATTCCACGACCATCGCCATGTCCATGATACCGATAGAAGAGATATCGAGGATCGACGCCTTGCCTTTGAACTCTGGGTTCAACAGCTCGGACCAGTTGGAAATCGGACGACCGATCAAGTCAGGGCGAATGCCCAGTGTATCGGCGTTATAGATTGTTGGAATCAGAGTCATCCAACCGGATTCTTCCTGAACAAAATCGGTGCCATTTACGCCAGAGGTAAAGCCAACCGTATGCGGCGCTGTACCCTGCGCGATGGTGCTTGTCGGTGTCAAAAGCCCGCTGCGGAACGTGCCGGCAATTTTGTCGTAGTTGTCGATCTTGGATGTGTCCATCGCTTGCAAATTGCCCGCGGCCCAAACCTTTTTACAGATGAAGTATTCGATGTCGGCAATGTCAAAGCTGTTCGGCTGCGTGGCAGCGCGCTGCGTCACGCTATCCGTGTCCAGCGCTGTCATTTCCAGCGTAAAGCCAAGGTCCTCTTTCACTTTAGTCGCCACATCATTCAGGTTCGAAACCCCTGTGCCGAACTGGCGAAGCGTTACGTCCTTGATGTTTTGCGCCCAAAGCATTGGCGCGCCGAGCGTGGTCGAGCCAGCAGCGACAGCCGTTGAGGCAGCGCCCTTCAGCAGTGTACGGCGGCTGAGGCCATTTCGATTGGTGAATTTCGTCATTTGGTCGTCTCCTTGTCAGTCAGTTGGATGCGCCGCAGTTCATGCGGTCAGTTTATGTTGATCGTTGGCGTCCCAGTGCAGACCGATTTGGTCACCGGGGTGGTGCGGGTTGGTAAAGAAAGTGCTGTCAGGGATGAGGGCGAGAACGTCCTGCTCACCTGCAATGCGCGCGGATACAGACACATGGGTGCCCTGGTATTCAACGGCCGTCACAAGCCCCTCGATCGCGCCCTTTGAGGGCTCTGTAAGTGACACCGCGTCCGTTCTGATGGCAAAATGCCCAGTGGGCAGGGCAATCACATTATGCCCCCCCATGAATTGAGCCACGAACTGGGTTTTCGGCGCGTTAAACACCTCCCGAGCAGGTCCGGCTTGTTCAATCACAGCGTTGTTCATGACAATAATGTCGTCAGCCAAGGCCAGCGCTTCGTCTTGGCCATGGGTGACGTGGATAAAGCTGATCCCGAGTTCTTTTTGCAATTTGCGAAGCTCTCCGCGCATGCGAATGCGCAAAAAGGGGTCAAGGGCAGACAACGGTTCATCCAAAAGCAAAATCTGCGGTCGCGTGATCAAGGCACGCGCAAGCGCAACGCGCTGCTGCTGCCCACCAGACAGCTGATCGGGCAAGCGATCTGCGAGCGCAGTGAGATCGACCAAGTCCAACATCTCGCGCGCCTGTGCGTGACGTTTTGTTGTATC
>NZ_JBDWVM010000207.1:0-11378 GCF_039984035.1 Planktotalea sp.
GGTCTTGTGGCAGGATTTGCATGCGCATTAGCGCTTCCGCGTCTTCTTGCGTGTAAATGTCGTTGGTGATCACGCCAATGGAATGGCTATAACGCAGGGCTTCGCTCAGCGCGGCGGTCAAAGTAGTTTTGCCAGCCCCAACAGGGCCTCCGATACCAACGCGAAGCGGTCCGTTCATCTGGGTCACGTTCGGAAAATCCTCGAATACTGGGTTTCATGTTTCATAGAGGCGACATCTGCGAGAAAGCTGGTTGAATTAAGATCATCCAAATCCCCATCAACAGCGGTGCGCGCGATATCCACGAGCATCGGCTTTAGATCGTTGATCAACCGTTGCCCTTCAGTCTGCCCAAGCGGAACAAGCCGCATCGCCACCGCAGCCAGATTGCTCAGGAAACTATGCAGATACATCAGCGTAGCAGTGCCGAGAGGCAAGTCTTGCAATTTCACGGCGCGACCGACGGCGACAGGGTAGCTTAGCCCGCGCAAATCGCGCGCCCAAACATCAGAGATAACGGCGCAAAACGCCTCGCCCTGCAGATCAGTTTCTTTGAGACGCTCCCGCGAGGCGGCGAAAGCACGGCACTTTGCATCAAGCAGGCGAATGTCAGCGCTGCCCTCTGATTTGTACGCCGCTGCAATAAACAAACAGTCGTTCCACCCAGCGCCATTTTGCAAGACATTAGCAATCCATGTCTGAGCACTGCGTGCATCGTGCACATCCCCGGTTTCGATGGCCCATTCCAATCCATGTGAATAGGCAAAGCCGCCGATTGGGAAGCTCGGTGAAAACCATTGCGTCAGGGTTAAGACGTCCAGCTCAGTGGGCATGGCTGTGGGTTCGTCCATGCCCATAAGCACCGCCCTCCGGCTTGAATGGTTCGAAAACGTCGCGCACCTCTGCGCCAATTTTTCCGAGCATATCGCGAATGACATGATCGCGCTGGATCAACAGACGGTCCTTTTCCACCTGACAAGGCGTGTGTCGATTGCCGATATGCCATGCCACGCGCACAAGATCGTCCGCCGTCACTTCGAGCAGCTTTTCATCGGCAGCGACGACAAGAACTTCGCGTTTGTCATCGAGCACCAAAACGCCGCCATGATTAAGGGACGTTGTTTTTGGTAGATCCACCAGTAGCGGCTGTCCGTCATCCGTATGAACCACTTTGCGGCGCAGAAAACGGCCTTCGTAATCCAGCGAAACCCGCGCAAAGGTAGAGCCGTGCGCGTGATCATGATAGCCGCGTGCGATGAGACTTGGTTGCGTCATGATCGCCCCTTAGAACATGAAGTAGCGCTGCGCCATCGGCAGCTCTTTCGCGGGCTCACAAGTGAGCAATTCACCGTCTGCGCGCACTTCATAGGTTTCCGGGTTCACCTCGATCTGCGGTGTTGCATTGTTCAGCAGCAAATCGGATTTGCCGATGTCACGCGTGTTGTTCACCGCGACCGTTTGCTTGGCAAGGCCAAGGCGTTCGCCTATGCCATCGTCCTGCGCAGCGGCGCTGACGAAGGTCACAGCAGAATTTTCAAGGGAGCGACCATAAGCACCAAACATCGGACGTGAATAGACCGGCTGCGGCGTTGGAATGGAGGCATTCGGATCGCCCATTTGCGCCATGACGATAGAGCCGCCCATCAGAACCATCTCAGGTTTCACACCAAAGAAGGCAGGATCCCAAAGAACCAAATCCGCGCGTTTACCTTCGGCGATCGAGCCGATCTCATGAGAAATCCCATGCGCAATCGCAGGGTTGATCGTGTATTTCGCAATGTAGCGGCGCACACGGAAGTTGTCGTTGTCACCTGTTTCTTCAGACAAACGACCGCGCTGCTTTTTCATCTTATCGGCAGTCTGCCATGTACGGATCAACACTTCGCCAACACGGCCCATAGCCTGACTGTCAGACGCGATGATCGAAAACGCGCCCATGTCGTGCAGGATATCTTCAGCAGCAATGGTTTCGCGTCGAATGCGACTTTCGGCAAAGGCGACATCTTCGGGAATAGACTTATCGAGGTGGTGACACACCATGAGCATATCCAGATGCTCTTCCAACGTGTTCACCGTAAACGGGCGCGTCGGGTTTGTTGAGGATGGAAGAACATGTTCTTCGCCGCAAATGCGGATGATGTCAGGCGCGTGACCGCCACCTGCCCCTTCGGTATGGAAGGCGTGGATGGTCCGGCCCTTCATCGCCGCGACAGTGTTCTCGACAAAGCCACTTTCATTGAGCGTATCGGTGTGGATCATCACCTGAACGTCCATTGCATCGGCAACAGACAGACAGCAATCGATGGTCGCGGGGGTTGTGCCCCAATCCTCATGTAGCTTCAGCGCGCAGGCACCGCCAAGAACTTGTTCCTCTAGCGCGGCTGGTAGCGACGCGTTGCCCTTGCCCGCAAAGGCAAGGTTCATCGGGAAAGCATCCGCCGATTGCAACATACGGCCCAAATGCCAAGGACCAGGCGTGCAGGTCGTTGCCAATGTGCCGTGCGCAGGGCCTGTGCCGCCGCCAAGCATCGTTGTCAGACCAGAATGCAACGCATCCTCAATCTGTTGTGGGCAAATGTAATGGATGTGGCTGTCAAAGCCGCCAGCAGTGAGGATACGTCCCTCCCCTGCGATCACCTCTGTGCCGGGGCCGACGATGATATCAACACCGCTTTGCGTATCAGGGTTGCCTGCCTTGCCAATCTTGGCAATCCGGCCATCGCGCAGACCGACGTCTGCTTTGATGATGCCGGAATGATCCACGATCAACGCATTGGTGATGACCGTATCAACAGCGCCCTCCGCACGGGTGGCTTGGCTTTGACCCATGCCATCGCGGATGACTTTACCGCCGCCGAATTTCACCTCTTCACCATAGCGCGGCGCATTTGCACCATCGCCGCTGCGTTCAGTGATCAAATCGCGTTCGACCTCAATAATCAGATCGGTATCTGCGAGGCGCAGCTTATCACCCGTGGTTGGGCCAAACATCGCGGCGTAATCGGCGCGGGCTATCTTTGCAGGCATTGTGTTCTCCCTGACGTCATTTCTTGGGGCTCAGATCAAAGGATCAGTCGAGCGCGCCCATAACTTTTTGATTAAATCCATAGACCTTGCGATCGCCGCCCAGATCAATCAGCGACACTTCGCGGCGCTGACCCGGTTCAAAACGAACCGCTGTGCCAGAGGCGATATCAAGACGCTTGCCGCGTGCGACGTCACGATCAAAGTCGAGCGCAGGATTGGTTTCGGCGAAATGATAGTGACTGCCCACTTGCACGGGGCGATCCCCTGTATTGGCAACCATAAGGGTGATCACATCCTTGCCTTCGTTAAGGGTAAGATCACCGCTTGCGGGAATAAGTTCTCCAGGGATCATTTGCGACGTGCTCCTACAAGGGCGGCCACTGCGGCGCCGGCTAAGATCAATCCAACAATCAACATCGATGTACCAGAGTCATCAGACGCATGTGGATGCATATGGGGTTCGGCAGGAACGGTGGTCGAACCTGTCGTGATTGTTGTGTGGAGGGGCAGAACAACTTTCATGCGCAGGCTCCTTTAGCGAATAGGTTTGTGAACTGTGACAAGCTTGGTTCCATCAGGGAACGTGGCCTCGACTTGCACGTCGTGGATCATCTCGGCGATGCCATCCATGCACTGATCCGCGCGCACGACCTCTGCGCCCGCTTCCATCATTTCCGCGACAGAGCGTCCATCGCGTGCGCCCTCGACAACCGCATCCGTGATCAGCGCAATCGCTTCTGGATGGTTCAGTTTCACACCGCGCGCCAATCGCTTGCGCGCGACTTCGGCCGCCATCGCGATCAACAGTTTGTCTTTTTCTCTGGGGGTCAGGTTCATATCATATCGTCCAGCATCGAGGTAACGCACCATTGTTCAAGCGGTGCAGCACAGGGATTAGAGTTTGGCGGAGCGCAAAGCTGTCCTCGGCGAGCAGGCGCAAGGCGAGCACATCTTCAAGGATCAGGCTCGCGCCCGCGGTTTCGGGTAACAAATCACGAAGCGGGGCAAGATGCGCTTCAGCATCGCGGCCCACATAAACAACAGAGGCCATCGCACCCGCGCCGTTGGCAACGAATGGGTTGGCAAGATGCGCATGAATATCGCCCTTGAGCGTCATCGCATCTAAATAGATCGGCACGCCGTCGCGGGTGATCTCTATGCGATCCTTAAACGTCGCATGGCGGAGCACCTCGCCCATCGCAGCGCGCCCAAAGACCAAAGGTTCAACCATCAGAAAGGACGCATTCGCCGCCATCTTCACCATCAAGCGACGCTCAATGGATGAGCCATCAAACAGTATGGTTTCTTGCGGCAGCCAATTCATCCGCGCATTCGAGCCAATTTTGAGTTGGTTGTTGATGCGCCCAATTTGATCGGGCTGCGCTTTATATGCCCTCTCAAATGCTTGCGTGCTTGCGGTCACCACAGTATCAGCGCCAGCCTCGACAGAGACAGAGAACCGATCCCCACCCGTTACGCCGCCGGCAGTGTTCAAGATCACTGTTTCAAAACGTTTAGCAGCCGAGCGTGGAAATAGAACTTTGGAAGAGCCAGACTGACGCAACTGATCTAGCACCGATCCCGTCGCGCTCGATTTGGCACTTACGACAACATTGCCTATCGCCCTTGGCTGAACAGCCAAAGTCGCAGCCTTAGATATGTCGGCGCCGTGTATGATTCCCAAACCCTCGTTCTATTTATTGATCTTTTTGTGAGGCTTAGACGTTCCAAGTGCCAATAGAATGCGCAAAGCAGCGTCCAAACACAGTCCTTTCGGTTATATTTTAGGCAAATCACAACCGCACCGCACAAATATTAAGCTAACCCACCGGAGCTTCGCAAAAATAAGCGCCATAAGATTTGCCAAACCGCCTTGGCTACCGAATTCATTGGGCACCTTCTCAAACGGGCAACCGAAATTGGTGGGTGTGTGACGACTAAACGAATTGGACCTCGAACCAGCCGCCACACTTTTGCAACAAACAACAGTTGCGAGGAATAGGTATAGGAAGACGGCGTTTATACGCAAGTCATTCGGCCTGTCCTTCGCTAGGAGAACATAATGAACTTCCTGAAATCCACGCTCGCAGGATCAATGGTCTTTGCAACGCTTTCCACAGCTGCCATGGCTGCAGACGACACAATCAAAGTTGGCGTTCTGCACTCTTTGTCCGGCACAATGGCGATTTCTGAAACAACATTGAAAGACACAATGTTGATGCTGATCGATCAGCAAAACGCAAAAGGCGGCCTTCTGGGCAAGCAACTCGAAGCCGTTGTTGTTGACCCTGCATCCGACTGGCCACTGTTTGCTGAAAAAGCACGTGAGCTTTTGACAGTACACGACGTTGACGTGATCTTCGGCAACTGGACATCAGTTTCCCGTAAATCTGTTCTTCCTGTCATCGAAGAGCTGAACGGCCTGCTGTTCTACCCTGTTCAGTATGAAGGCGAAGAAAGCTCCAAGAACGTATTCTACACTGGTGCCGCTCCGAACCAGCAAGCGATCCCAGCGACTGACTACTTCCTCGACGAACTCGGCGTTGAAAAATTCGCATTGCTCGGCACAGACTACGTTTACCCACGTACAACAAACAACATTCTTGAGAGCTACCTCAAAGGTAAAGGCATCGCAGAAGACGACATCTTCGTGAACTACACGCCTTTCGGTCACTCTGACTGGTCCAAGATCGTTGCTGACGTTGTAGCGCTTGGCGCAGACGGTAAAAAAGTTGGCGTGATCTCCACAATCAACGGCGACGCGAACATCGGCTTCTATAAAGAGCTCGCAGCGGCAGGCGTTTCTGCGGACGATATCCCAGTTGTTGCCTTCTCTGTTGGTGAAGAAGAGCTTGCAGGTCTGGACACATCCAACCTTGTTGGTCACTTGGCGGCTTGGAACTACTTCCAGTCTGCAGAAACAGATGTGAACGCTGAGTTCATCGAAACGTGGAAAGCAGCGATGGGCGACGAGCGCGTCACAAACGATCCAATGGAAGCACACTTCATCGGTTTCAACATGTGGCTGAACGCTGCAACAGCAGCAGGCAGCACAGACGTCGATGCGGTTCGTACAGCGATGTACGGTCAAGAGTATCCGAACCTGACAGGCGGTACAGCGGTAATGTTGCCAAACCACCACCTGGCAAAACCAGTTCTGATTGGTGAAATCCAAGAAGACGGCCAGTTCGACATCATCTCTCAAACATCAGAAGTTCCAGGCGACGCTTGGACAGACTTCCTCCCAGAGTCTGCTGTTCTGAAATCTGACTGGAAAGAGCTGAACTGCGGCATGTACAACGTTGAAACAAGCACATGTGTACAGACATTGTCTAACTACTAAGACCTTTACCTAACAGGAGAGGGCCTAACTGGGCCCTCTCCCTTTCTTCTGCTCGGAATCCCCTGACATGAAACAGCTCTTCTTTGCGATTTTCGCAATGCTTTTGACGTGCTTTACTGCCACGGCACAGGACGGCGACATTCAGCCCCTCTTGCAAGAACACCAGCCGCTCATCGCCAAGAGTTCCCGCAAAACAATCGGCCCTGTCATCGACGCCATTGCCGCAAGCGATCTGCCTGCAGCGCAGCGCGTGCTCGAAACTTGGGGCGCTAAGGACATGTGGTTTCGCAAGTCCGACAATCTCTTTTTTATTGGGGAAACTGCGGAAGACAAACAAATCCGCCTGATCGATTTCGACAGCGGCGAGATTGTCGAAACGCTCCCCAAATCTGATGTAAAACAGCTCAAACCCAACAGCGGCGTGCGTGCTTTGATCAGCTCCGCTCTTGTACGGTTCCAGTTGCTCGACGACAATAAATCCAAGCGCGAAGATGCGCTGAAATCCATCGAACGCGATCCGAATGCATCTTTGTTGGCACCGCTACGGGCCTCTATCGACGCTGAACCAGACGCCGCACTGAAAACCCAAAAACGACGCTTAGAGCGACTTTTGACAATGGGGTATGACGAAGACCCTGAGGCACGCATTGCCGCCATCACCGATATGTCTGGCGATCTTGGCGTGGACGTGCGCGCGACGCTGAACCCATTAGTCGCGACCAAACGTGATGTTGTCCTAGGCGATGCGCCCGAAGGCATGAACATCGCGGAAATTCTCAAGCCCGGTAGCTCTGAATTTTCCAAGGAAGAGGCTTACGATCTACTGGTGAGCAAAGACCTCGCGCCTGCACGCATTTTACCTGCGGACATCCGCGATGTGCTCGCAGCAAACATCGAGGGCGGTCGCGTTGGTGGTATTTCACTCGCGCAATTGGACAACGACGAAACGCGCATCAAAGCCTATCAAGCGCTTGCAGATGCCGGAATTGCCCCGCCATTTGTGAGCGAAGCCGAGGTCACGCAATACCTTGAGCAGCACACTTTCTTTGATACGTTCAGCGATCCAAACATCGCAGTTACCACTGCGGCCACAGAGGCGCTGAAAGAGATCGAGCGCAAAGTTGGCCTGAACCAGAGCTTCGATCTGATGCTCGATGCGCTCTCGCTCGCTTCTATCTATTTCCTTGCCGCTATCGGCCTTGCGATCACATTCGGTGTCATGGGCGTCATCAACATGGCCCACGGCGAATTCATCATGATGGGCGCCTACACAGGTTACGTCGTACAGCAGATCATTCCCGATCACACGGTGTCGATCATCGTCGCGATCCCATTGGCCTTTGCAGTCACCTTCGCCGCTGGCGTTGCGATGGAGCGCCTCGTCATTCGCTGGCTCTATAACCGCCCGCTTGAAACACTGCTGGCAACTTTCGGTATCTCCATCGCGCTCCAACAGCTCGCCAAGAACATCTTCGGCACGCAGGCGCGCCCTCTGACCTCCCCTGCATGGCTCGACGGCGCTTGGATCATGAACGACGTGGTATCGATCAGTTACATCCGTATCGCGATCTTCTTCCTCGCGATCTTCTTCCTTTGTGTCTTCCTCTACATCATGAAGCGCACGCGCCTCGGTCTTGAGACACGCGCCGTGACGCAAAACCCGCGCATGGCCGCGTCCATGGGTATCAACCCGGGCCGCGTGAATATGCTGACCTTCGGTCTTGGTTCTGGCATCGCGGGGGTTGCTGGCGTTGCCATTGGTCTCTTTGCGAAAGTGACCTCCGAGCTTGGCTCGGACTACATCGTGCAAAGCTTCATGACTGTGGTTGTGGGCGGCGTTGGCAACATCTGGGGCACGCTTGCGGGCGCGGCCATGATTGGCTTCCTGCAAAAGGGCATCGAGTGGATGAACCCATCCAACACGCTGGCTGCGCAGACCTATATGATCATCTTCATCATCATCTTTATCCAGTTCCGACCACGAGGCATCATCGCCCTCAAAGGTCGCGCGGCGGGGGATTAATCAATGCAACGTTCCTTTATTGCAAAGAACCCATCGGTTCTCATCTTCCTCGCCATACTCGCGCTCTTTACGCTTGGTGTGACCCTCCTCTCTGAAGGGGCTGGATCGGGCTTCATTTCAACAAGCTTTGTCAAAACGCTTGGTAAAACACTCTGCCTTTGCCTTGTTGCTGTTGCGATGGATTTGATCTGGGGTTTTGCAGGTATCCTCAGCCTTGGGCATTTCGCCTTCTTCGGGCTGGGTGGCTATGCGATTGGCATGTGGCTGATGTATGAACGCACGCGTCTGATCGTTGTGGACTCCCTCTCCCAAAGCGAAATACCCGCAACGGCGACAGAGATATCTGATGCCATCGGCAATCAAATCTTCGGCGTGGTTGGCTCTAGCGAGTTTCCGTTGATCTGGGGCTTTGCAGACAGCTTGTTCCTACAGTTGACCATGGTCCTCGTTATTCCTGGCTTGCTCGCTCTGGTCTTCGGTTGGCTTGCCTTCCGCAGCCGTGTGGCTGGCGTGTACCTGTCGATCCTGACCCAAGCGATGACGCTCGCGCTTGCGCTTTATCTCTTCCAGAACGACAGTGGCCTTCGCGGCAACAACGGCCTTTCAGGTCTGCAAAACCTACCGGGCGTCACAGCTTCGCAAGATGACGTCTCGCTCTGGTTCTTCTGGGCCTCTGCGCTGGCGCTCGCGCTTGGCTACGTGCTCGCCGCTTGGATCGTGTCAGGCAAATTCGGCTCCGTCATTCGCGGCATCCGCGATAACGAAGCGCGCGTGCGTTTCCTTGGCTACTCGGTTGAGGCCTACAAACTCGCGATCTTCACACTAACGGCTTGCATCGCCGCCATTGCTGGCGCGCTGTACTATCCGCAGGCGGGCATTATTAACCCCGCTGAAATCGCACCAATCGCATCGATCTATCTCGCAGTTTGGGTCGCTATCGGTGGTCGTGGTCGGCTTTATGGCGCGGTCATTGGCGCAGCTTTGGTGAGCCTCCTCTCCACATGGTTCACAGGCGGGCAAGCGCCCGATATTCCACTTGGCTTTGCAACGATCAAGTGGGTCGATTGGTGGCTGGTGCTGCTCGGTCTGTCCTTCGTCTGCGTCACACTCTTCGCGCCAAAGGGCATGGGCGGACTCGTCGATCTTTGGACACAGCGCCGCACACCTGAACGCCACGGTGCAGATCTCGGTCCTGATGCAGGATCATTGCAAGAACAGGAGGCCAGCAAATGAGCGCCCTACTCGAAGTCTCCGGCGTCACAGTCTCCTTTGACGGCTTTCGCGCGATCAACAACCTTTCGTTCAGCATCGGTGAAGCAGAGCTGCGCGCGGTGATCGGGCCGAACGGCGCGGGCAAAACCACCTTCATGGATATCGTGACGGGCAAAACCAAACCTGACGCGGGCCACGTGCTTTGGGGTGAAAAATCCCAGTCCTTACTGCGTATGTCCGAAGCCAAAATCGCCCAAGCGGGCGTTGGACGGAAATTTCAAAAACCGACCGTGTTTGAGGATCAAACCGTTCAGGAAAACCTGTTGATGGCATTGAAAAAGCCACGGGGTTGGATGGCCGTTCTGCGTTACAAACCCGATGGCTCAGATATGGATAAGGTTGACGCTTTGGCTGAGCAGATCGGCCTCACTGACGCGCTCAAGCGCAAGTCTGGTGAGTTGAGCCATGGGCAGAAACAATGGCTTGAGATCGGCATGCTCTTGGCGCAAGAGCCGCGCCTGTTGCTTGTCGATGAACCTGCTGCTGGCATGACACCCGAAGAGCGTGAGCATACGACGGACATCTTGCTAGAAGCTGCGAAAACCCGCGCGGTGGTCGTCGTGGAGCACGATATGGAATTTATCCGCCGCCTCAATTGCAAGGTCACCGTTCTGCATGAAGGCGCGGTTCTGGCCGAAGGCACCCTTGATCACGTGACCTCAAACCAAGACGTCATCGACGTTTATCTAGGACGTTAAGCGATGTTGAAACTTGAAAACCTGACCCTGCATTACGGCCATTCACAGATTTTGAATGGCATCTCGTTGGAAGCCGCACAGGGCGAAGTTACTTGCGTCATGGGTACCAATGGTGTCGGCAAAACCAGCTTGATCAAAGCTATTTCCGGCACGCATCCCCGTTCTGGCGGAGCAATGTATTTGAACGGTGAAGAGGTCGGTGTTCTGCCCGCCCATAAACTGGCGCATATGGGCGTCGCTTACGTGCCACAGGGGCGTGAAATCTTCCCGCTCATGACCGTGCGCGAAAATTTGGAAACCGGTTTTGTCTGCTTGCCGACTGAGGAACACTTTATTCCTGACCGCATTTTTGAGCTCTTCCCCGTGCTCAAGGAAATGCAAACGCGGCGCGGTGGTGATTTGTCCGGTGGCCAACAACAGCAGCTCGCCATTGCGCGCGCGCTAATCACCAAGCCAAAGCTTTTGCTTCTGGATGAGCCGACCGAGGGCATTCAACCCAACATCATCCAACAGATCGGCAACGTTATCGGCATGCTGCGCGATCAAGGTGATATGGCGATTGTGCTGGTTGAGCAGTATTTCGAATTTGCTTATGGATTGGCAGATCGCTTTGCTGTGTTGCGTCGTGGAGAGGTCATTCTAGAGGGTGCAAAAGCGGATATTTCCAAAGCAGACGTGCTTAAGGGCGTGTCGGTTTAACGCCGCCCTGCCCAGCATTTCAGTTCCCATACCGTTTTGGCGAGCGCTAAAACAGTGAAGAGACAGAGCAATATTTTCGATGCTGTGCCCATTGTGCCGACGATCAAGATCGCGTGCACGACGCTACCGATAACGACGATTGAAACTACGCTGGTATGTAGAATCCGCCAAGTGCGAGGCCGCAATGATAAGCGTTTGCGAAATGCCGCCATCCCTGCTGCAAGGAACACACCCCACATTGCGATGACGCCCCATGCGGAAAAGGGCGTAGGCGAGCGGAACAAGAGGGCATCGATGACATCAGGCGGGCTGAATATC
>NZ_JBDWVM010000208.1:0-5582 GCF_039984035.1 Planktotalea sp.
AAACTGTAATCATTGCTGCGCCTCCAATCCCTTAAGGACTGCGTCTGGAGTGATTGGTGTCTGCGTTGGACGCCACCCTGTCGCGTGATAGACCGCATTCCCAATCGCGGCTGCGATCGGAACAGTTGCGTGTTCAGCCAATCCGATGCCGCCACCACGCACGAATTCAAACCCTTCTTCATCATAGTGAATGTGAATGTCAGGGATGTCGCCGATGCCGGGAATTCGGTAATCGTTCATGTTCGCCGACAGTGTTGCACCTGAGGTAGGGTCGATGACTTTCTCTTCATATAGGGCAAAGCCAAGCCCCTGAATGACACCACCATACATCTGACTATCAGCAAGTTCCTTGTGGTGGATTTTCCCACACGCCATGCCCGTCCAAATGTTCAACGGACGGACCTTGCCAAGCTTCGTGTCGACCTCAACCTCCGCGACCAGCGCGGATTGGCTCATGTTCTGACCCATGGCGGGCATTGTCAGGCCCATCATCGACATCGGCAGGCGCAGGCCCATATACATTGGCTCTGCACCGCGCTTGTCAGTGTGTTCAAAAGGCTCAGAAACCTTTTGGATTTCCGACCAGAGGGTGAAGCCAGCGGCGTGATCAACACCACCCTTGGCCGCACGAACATCGATCAACCCCATTTTCGTTCCGGCCTCTTTCACCAGATGTTCAATCACCATTTCACAGGCTTTCACGGTGGTCGGATACGTAGAAACGGTGCCTTGGCTACCCGTAGACATACATCCGGGAGGTAATTCTGAATCACCGATTTCGACTGTGACGTCGTGGCGGCTGATGCCAAGGGTATCTTCCATAGCTTTGGCAATAGCCGAGCGGATCCCGTTCCCGACGTCTTGGGTCGCGTTAAAGGCGGTAAATCCTTCGGGGGATGATGTGACCCTAATTTCTGTGTGCGGGTGATACAAAAACATCCATTTCGCTTGGGCCAGCCCGATCCCCCGTTTGAAACGGCCGCTGTCACTGCCTGCCTTGCTATTCCGGTCGCGCCATTGGGGGATGTCTGCAACCCAATCAAGCAAACGATGCTGAATTTCGTGATCTCCCGCCCATTTGCGGCGCAATACGACGGGGTCCAAGTCGTTCAGGACCGCCGCTTCATCGATTGCAGATTCAACGGCCCAGCGTTTCTGCGGCGCATCGGGCGCACGCATTGGCATGGTCGGCGGTGTGTTATTGACGATGATATTGTCGGAAAAATCGCGTTTCAGACCACTAGGTGACATCATCCAATAGAATGCCGCTGGAGCCGCGCCTGCCGCAACTCCTGCATCCCCGAAGGAATGAAATTTCATTGCGTCTGGCGATCCGTCTTCCTTAACAGTAAGCGCCATTTCAACCCGTGACCCTGTCCGCGCTCCTGCATAGGACAGCTCTTCGAGGCGGCTGTTGACCACACGAACGGGTGCTTTCGCCGCACGAGCAAGCTCAACGGCTATTGTAATTTCTTGGTACAAACCGCCTTTGGCACCGAACGCACCGCCGATGTATTTCCCGTTTACGGTGACGTCATCGGGATCCAGATCATAGTGTTCTGCCAGCTCAAGCTTCACCAAAAGAACACTCTGGGACGAAGCTTCGACGTGCAGTTTCGTGCCGCCTTCCCATTTGGCCACTGCAGCGCGGGGCTCCAATGCCGAATGCGCCTGTTGATTGCTGAAATAGGACCGTTCAACGACCGTCTCAGGTGCTTTCTTGCGTTGACGTTCCAGCGCACGTTTGGCTTTGCCACGAAAGGTTGAAATCGCGATGTCAGATGGTACATGGCCAACGTTGTTATTCCAACGATACGGCAGGTCGATCCCTTCGGCAGCGGATGGAATTCCATCGCGGGCGTCTTTTTCCCAAACCGTTGGTGCGCCGTCCTTCTGAGCTTCTTCTGTTCCGATTACAGCAGGCAATACGTCGTAGTCGACTTTGATCAGCCTCAGTGCTTTCAACGCCGTATGTTCATCGATTGCCGCAACCGCTGCAATCGGTTGACCGAACCAACGCACTTTCTTCTCATCACCCAACAGGTCGACAATTCCGCCGACACCGTCCAACTTTTCGGCCTCGGACCAATCGATTGAGGTGATGTTCGCATGGGCATGTTTTGATCGCAGGATTTTGCCCTCCATCTGCCCATCAAACATGATATCGACGGTGTATTTCGCCGCCCCGGTCACCTTCAATGGTGCGTCCACGCGGAAAATCGGCGCGTCAGTCACGGCATCGTATTCGCCTGTGCAAGCCTTCTGGATCGCAGCGTAAATGCCGACATAGGCAGCGCACCGACAAAGGTGTCCACCCATGGCAAGGGCGACCTCATGTTTAGACGGCTCTGTCTTACCATGTTCTGCGCGCCACTTGTCGTAAAAGGCGATACCTTCATTCACAAAACCTGGTGTACAGAACCCGCATTGCAATCCTTCATTCGCCAAGAACGCCCGTTGGACCGGATGCAGATTATCTTGATCATGGTCTTCGATTGTACGGACATCTGCACCGTCCATATGCGTTGCTGGCATAAGACAACTGCACTTTGGCACCCCATCAACACGCACCGTACAGGCCCCACAAACCCCGCCGCCGCAGGCCATCTTTGTGCCCGTCAGCCCCGCACGGTCCCGCAATACATCAATTGCAGTTTCATCATGCCGTGGGTCAAATTCAAACGACTTGCCGTTGATATTGGTTTTCATGTCGGGTCCTTTTGGGAATTGAGTGGCTTTGAAAGCCAAAAAAACGTCCGATTTCAGTCAAGGATAAACGTTTTGAAGTGACCGCGCTTGCCGGAATGCATCAATTACTTGCCTATTTGTGCGTTCGCCGCGGCCAACGCGCTTTTATAAGCTTCAAGGCGTGTGTTCGCATTGGTGTCGATCACCATAATCACTGCCATCATCGCGATTGTAGTGACAAAGCTCGCCCGCCAAACAGGGGCGCTTAGCACTACAAACAGAACCGCACAAAGGGCAATAATCAATGGAATGGCGCGGTAAACAGCGAACCGATACGCACCCAATATCCTCTCTGCCTTCGCAAGCTCGGTCGAGATAAATGCCTGAGCATCCAAGGCATAGGCTTCGGCAAAGCCTGTGCCCCTCGCTTTTGCGGGAAAGAAAATTCCCAACCCGACAATTAGCAAAAGGATACCGGCAATCAGCATTGGCACGACATAGGCTCTGGCAACCTCAATCTTTCCCAACTGCCAAAAGCCAAAGCTGGCCGCCAAGAACCCAATGCCGAACAAAATGAAGAAACTGGACGAAAACATTTCTGCCTTCGTCCACTCAATCGCAGTCTTCAGAATATCCATAACGCTCCCCCTTAAAACGACCAGATGAAGCCAGTCGCCTCTTCGGACACGTCCCAAAGCTTCGACATCACCGGCTTATCATAGGCATGGGCGTGCAAATTGCCTTTACCGACGGGTCCAACAAACCCCATGCGCCCTGTTGGTCCGTAAAGTGCGCGCTTTTCCAAACCATCTTCGGTTGCGCACATCAATTCGGGATAAGCCCCTTTTTCTGCCGTCTGAACCATGGGTGACTTGGTCATCAGCCAAAAGACAAACCGTGTAATTCGGCTGCCACTTGTTGTGATTAGCGACGTCGCAGAGGAACCCGGATGACACACGTAAACCCCGAAATCCTTACCTGCGGCTGCAAGGCGGTCTTGCAATTCATAGGCAAACATCATCTGCGCCAGTTTCGATTGGCTATAGACTGGGTTCGCGCTGTAATTCTTGTCCCAATTCAAATCATCAAACTGGATCGTTTTGATCCCCATGTTGTAGCCTAGGCTGGCCACAACAACGATCCGGCCGCCGGACGCTTCGATGCGATCACACAACATCCCGCAAAGAACAAAGTGACCGTAATGGTTTGTACCCAATTGGCTTTCAAACCCATCCACAGTCAGCTGTTGTGTTGGCACTTGGGCAATCGCTGCATTGCAGATCAACGCGTCGATCTTCGGGACCGACTGAAGGACGTTTGCAGCCGCTTCGCGCACACTGGCAAGCTCGGAAAGATCCATGCGGATGAAACTGACGTCAGCCTCTTCACCGAACTCCGCCTTGAGGCCATTAACGGCGGCGGTCGATTTTTCGACACTTCGGTTCAACATGACAACCTTGGCACCTTTTGAAACCAAAATGCGCGCTGCTTGAAATCCTGTACCCGCATTCGCACCGGTGATTAGGTATGTTTTGCCCGTTTGGTCATCCATCCGTTCCGGGGTCCAACCGTTTGGTCCATAAGTCGTATCTGGCAATTTTCACGTCCTTAGATAAAAGAGGTCAGCGGTCAATCACAGCGATTTTCCGCGGCGTTGAGCACTACATAAACTGGACATACTGCCCCAAATAGAGTGCAAAGATCGCGATTACTTGCCTATTTGTATCAGGTAGCTTGATTGCGTACATTTAGCTCAATATGGGTCCTTCATGACATATATTGATGCAATCACACAGATCATCGTACGAAACACCGACCAAGACGGGCTGGCCGAAACCGGAATCGATGGCGTCAAACTGTTCCGCGCTGTTGAGCCAGTCCCCTGTCAGCCGGTCGTTTATGAACCTTGCCTGATTGCGCTGGCCAGCGGCGCTAAAGAAGCGATCGTGGATGGCAACCACCATGTTTACTCAAGTAACCAATATCTGTGTTGTCCTCTTTCGATGCCAATTCAGGCCGGCACGTCAACCGCCACGCCGGAAAATCCGCTTTATGGTGTCTACATCTCACTTAACCCGCGTAAGATGACTGAGCTTGCTGTTGAGATTGAAAACCACGGAAACGCGATCCGTAATTCAAATGGCGGCCCTACTTCACTGGCGATCCGTTTTGCCGATTGGGATGGTCTATTTGCCGAAGCTTTGTTGCGCTTGTTGCAGTTGATCGATGCGCCGGTAGATAGATCTGTCCTCGCAGAGGCGCGATTGCGTGAACTGCACTATGCGGTTTTGAAAGGGGAAATCGGTGGCTTTGCGCGCCAGGCTTTTGGTGTCGGAAATGCCATATCGCGGGCCATCGCCCATGTGTCAGATAATTTGGGCGAGCCCCTAGCAATTGACGATCTAGCCGATCGCGCGGGCATGAGCCGTGCGGTCTTCCACAGGAAATTCAAAAGTGCGACATCCATGTCGCCTATTCAGTTCGTTAAAGCCATGCGTCTAAACAATGCCGCGATGATGATCTCCGAAGGTGCCACGATCAGCCAAGCTGCAATGAATGTTGGCTACGTTAGTCCCTCACAATTCAGCCGAGAGTTTAAGCGTTTATATGGCCAATCTCCCCGCCAATGGAGTGAGATGCTGTCGTTGACAACAAAGACTTAGTCAGCCCCCGACAATCACGGCACCTGCCGCGTTAAGTGTGCCGAGCGAAACGGCCAAAATCAAGTGCCTTAAGGCGGTACTCGGGGTGATACCCCATAAATCCATCAGGCCTTATCCATCGACCAACGCAGCAATCGGCAACGCCAAACAACTGCCCCTGCGGGCGCCTACAAATCGGGATCGGGGAAAGCCATGGATCGCTTTACTGTACCGTAAGCAAAGCTGGTATCG
>NZ_JBDWVM010000209.1:0-6634 GCF_039984035.1 Planktotalea sp.
AGGTCTTCAATACGTTCGCGAAGCGGCGGTAGTTGAAGCTCATGTACTGCGAGGCGATAATACAGATCAGGACGGAAAACATGCGCAGCCACATCATCGAGTAAACTTGGATGCGCCGTTGCGATAATCCGCGCCGATACAATGCGCGCGTCAGGATCGCCGAGACGCTGCACAGTGCCGTCCTCTGCAAATCTCAGGATTTGGCCTTGGTGTTCGGGGCGCAACGTATCAATCGCATCAAAGATAACCGTGCCGCGCGCCGCCGCTTCCAACGCGCCGCGACTGCTCGGCAAGCCCGCCTTTAGCGTGCCTGCCGTCGCCCCCATGAGAAGCACACGGCCAGAGTCCAGCTCCAAGCCCGCACAATCAATGATGGAGAGGCGCTGGCGCTTGCGATCTGAAAGTTGATGCAACAGATGCGCCGCTTTTGTTTTACCCGTTCCTGTTTCGCCGATGATCAGAACAGGGGCTTCTTCCTGCGCGAGCTCTTTGAGATCGCGGTTTAGCGCCTGCGTTTTCGCTGACGAGCCGATCAAATGCGTGCCTTGGTTGTCGCGATCCAATTGCTTGCGCGACATCTGCGAAATAACGCGAAAGCCGCTTGCGACCTCTTCTAACGTTTGTTCAATCGGCAGGCGGTCAAGCGATGATCCCGCGACATAGCCTTGCACTTTGGATGTTCGCCAGACGGCCATTGCGTCTTCTGGTGTGATGATAGGCCCACCCGCGCAAAGGGTCTGTACAGATGGCGGAAGCCCGTCGAGCACTTGATCAATGATGCGCGCGGCTGATGTGATGCTCAGTTCAGAATCCACGCCCGTCGGACCACTGGTAAAGCCGACATTGACACAGATCGTCGTTGCGCCCGCTTCATGCATGGCATGGGCTTGTGCATTCGTGGCCACGTAAACCAGTGAATCCAACCCAATGGCTTTGGCACTGCGCACCATTTCGATTTCACGGGAATATCCCAACCCTTCGTCTTCGAGAAGCTTTTGAATGCGCCCGCTGACCAAAGCGTTCGATGGGAAATTACAAATGCCTTGAAAGCCAAGATCACGAACCTGATGGATAAGGGCATTTAGATCAATGTTTGGGTCGCTGACGCTTAGGCCTGCGTAAATAGGCGCAGAGACACGCCCCAGAATTTCGCGTTCGGCAAATTCAAAGACCCAGTCATTGGCATTTCGCACGGGAAGAAAGCACGCGAGCGAAGAGGCACCTTGAACCCTAAATCGACCTGCGTTCAGTACGAGCAGAAAATCCGCATCTGAACGATCAGCAACTTGTGCTGTCATGCCAGAGCCGACCACCGCGCCAAAGAGAAAGCGATCTTTCTGTTGGCTCATTGCGGCGCCTCTTCAAAGCGAACAAAGCCATCGCATGTCATGTCCGTGAGATCGATCATGCGTTCGTGCCAATCCGAGACATAGAGATATACGCGGGCCTTTGGCTCTGCCTTTTTCACGCCCACAATGATCGCTTCGAGAGCGCGGCGGATCATCGTCTTTGCTGCGAAATCGACGTCTAATAGAATGCCCGGATGTAAGATCAGGGTCTTGATCCCAGCCGCGAGGGCGTCCGCGGCATGATCTGGGGTGAGGATAAAACCCATCGTTTGCATCCCCGCGTCCTGCGCATTCGCAAGAAATTGATATTCGGCGCTTGGCGTTGCGGGGATCGTGGACATTTGTTGCTGTGTGTCGCCCTCAAGCAAGATTGAGGAAGGCCAGTTCACAACGCCGTTATATCCCGCAGTGCGCAGCGCATTGAAAAAAGCGCTGTTGGAACCAAAAGGATCAGCCGCGATGGCGGCGGCCCAATGACCGTGACCTGAAGCATTCTTAACGTGTCGATTTTGATCCATACGCGGCATCAAGAAAGCGGCGTCGGCCAAACGGGCGGATAGGCCCTGCAAGCTCGGGCAATAGATATGCTGATTCTTCAAATCAGGGTCGGCCCGCTTGCCGCTAATCGTAAATGTGCTCATGTTTAATGAATAGCAAAAATAGGAAAAAATAAGAAGGTAATTCCACTATTGACGATCTGTCGAAATGGAAATTTCTGCCAAGTTATTGATTTAAAATCTATTTTTTAAAACGGCATTAAGCCAACTCCCACGTGCGAATTCCCCGAATCCTGCCAAGACTATGGGCTCGGAGGAACAATGACCTTATTTTTTGTCGTCACATTGAATGGGCTTACGCTGGCTGCTTTGTATTTCTTAGCCGCCAGTGGGTTCAGTTTGATCTTTGGCCTGATGCGCACTGTGAACATGGCGCATGGGGCCTTATTGCTGCTTGGTGGCTATGTCGGTTGGTCTGTCGTGGATGCGACGGGCCTATGGGCTTTGGGGGTTTTGGTCGCGGGACTGTCGGCGGCCTTTGCGGGGGCTATGGTGCAAATTGGCATCTTGGGCTGGATGCAAGGCGATGAGTTACGCCAAACGCTCGCGTCCATCGCAATTTCGATCATTCTTGCGGATCTTATGTTGTGGATTTGGGGTGGCACAACATATCAGGTCCGCACTCCGGATTGGCTGGCGGGTGGTACGCGGATTGAAATGCTGGGCATCGGCTATGCGACCGTGCGCCTGTATTTGATCGGCTTTGCTTTGGCTGTTGGATTGGCCTTGTGGCTCTTTATCCAAAAGACCCGCGTGGGCGCGGTCATTCGTGCAGGTGTGGATGATCAAGATATGCTGCGCGCACTTGGCTATCCGATCAACAAGATATTCATTCTCGTGTTCGCAATGGGCGGTATGTTGGCTGGTATGGCTGGGGTTATCGCAGGTTCCGCGCTGTCCATTGCACCCGGCACGGATCTACAATTCCTTTTGTCCTCCTTGGTGGTGGTCATTGTGGGGGGCATGGGCTCTGTCGGCGGCGCAGCGCTTGGCGCTTTGCTCATTGGATTGGCTGAACAATATGGTCTGGCCTATGCGCCGACCTATGCGGCTGTCGTGACCTTCGTCATCATGGTCTTCGTGCTGGCCGTGCGGCCCCAAGGATTGCTCGGGCGGGCCGAAGTATGAGGCTTCTCTTTGTCCTACTTCCACTGGTTTTAGTGCCGCTGATCGCCAATGACTTCTGGCTGAGCCAAGTCATCACACGCGCCCTGATCCTTGGCATCATTGCGCTGAGCCTGTGCTTCCTTGCGACCTACCTTGGTGTTGTGTCCTTTGCTCAAGTCACGTTGGCCGGCGTTGCAGGGTACGCGATTGCTTATTTCGGACCAAACACGGTTGGCTTAGGCATCCCATTGCCCTTGATCGTGACCATTCCACTGGCGCTGATCCTCGCGATGCTGGCTGGCGCGATGATTGGCTATGTGGCGCGACGCTCTCGCGGCATTTACGCGATCATGATCACCTTGGCGATTGGTGTCGCCTTTTTCTATTTCACGCGACAGAACTACGTGCTGTTTAACGGCTTTACAGGTTTCTCGGGTGTCATTCCGCCTGCGCTTGGCGATGGAAACTGGGGCGATGCTGTACCGCTTTACTATCTCACATTGCTCGTTGCGACGATCTGCGTGGTACTTGTTCAGGGGTTTGTGCGCTCCCCTTTAGGACTTGCCGTGCAAGCTGTGCGCGATGCGCCGGGGCGGTTGTTGGCACTGGGTATTCCAACCACCTTGCCCATTGTCGCGGCCTTTGCCTTTTCCGGCTTGATCGCGGGCAGCGGGGGCATCCTAAACGTCTGGTATCAAGAACGTGTCTCAAGCTTTTCGGTCGGTATCGGCCCGATCATCGACATCTTGATCATCGCTGTCATTGGAGGTCTGCGCCATCCGACGGGCGCCTTTGTCGGGGCCATTGTCTACGTTGTCCTTGATATCTTCGCGATCGATCTGATCGACCGTGATCGCTTCAATCTTCTTATCGGAATTGTCCTGCTGTTGATCATCATTGCGGCTCCAAACGGGCTGTCTCAACTCGCGATTGACTGGGCCAAAAAGCTGCGCGGTGGCGCGGCAACATCACGAAAAACTTAAACAGAACTTGGGAGGGAACTATGAAACATCTTAAAATAGCAGTATCAGCTTTGGCCTTGAGCGTCGCAGCGGTGCCTGCTTCGGCAGAAGATCTCACCATCGGGGTTATTTCGATCCTTGAAGGGGCGTTTGCCGCGCTTGGACAAGACGGCATTCGCGGTGTTGAAATGGCTGTGGCGGACGCGGGCGGCACTGTCGCAGGCAAAGACATTGAACTCGTTGTTGTCTCATCTGATGCGAGCCCTGACAGCGCGGTCGCAGCGGCCCGCCGTTTGATCGAGCAAGACGGAGCGCAAATCATCGTTGGTCCATTGTCCGGCTCTGAAGGTCTCGCGCTGCGCGATTTGTCCCGCTCTTATCCTGACGTGACAATCATCAACGGCTCGTCCGGTGCGCAAGATACAACGCTGCGCGATCCGTCCGAGAACTTCTTCCGGTTTGGCGGCGATGGCGCGCAATGGATGGCTGGCGTTGGCACTTATGCCTATGAAACCAAGGGCTACAAGAAAGTGGCCGTGGTCGCGGAAGACTATTCCTTCCCCTACACGCAAGTTCTTGGCTTCATGACTGAGTTCTGCGCAGCAGGCGGCACAGTGCCAGAGAAATTCTGGACGCCAATTGGGAACGCGGATTACTCTTCCGTCGTTTATTCGATCCCACAAGACGTGGATGCGATCTTCGTCGCGCTGGGTGGCTCGGACGCGGTCAGCTTCCTGACGCAGTATCAGCAAGCGGGCTTTAATACGCCCATCATCGGCGGATCGATCACGATTGACCAAACGGTTCTATCGAGCGATGCATCTTTCCGCGACATGCTTGTGGGTGCGCCTGCGGGTACGCCAACAGTGTCAGATTATGACAGCCCTGAATGGACAGCCTTCTCCGCAGCTTATGCCGAAGCCTATCCCGATGGTCTTGGCGCGCCATCAATCTTTGCGCACCACTACTATATGGGCGCTCAAGCGGCGATGCTTGGTTTGGAAGCGGTAAACGGTGATCTGTCCGACGGCGGTAAAGCGTTCCGCGAGGTTCTGTCGAGCCTTGAGTTCACGCAACCAACGGGCGGTAAAATGCGCCTCGACGAGAACCGCAATGGGATCGTGGACAACTTCGTCATCGAAGTGTTCGAGCGCGAAGATGGCTCGCTTGGAACACGTCCTATTCAAGTGGTTGAGAACGTTAATCAGACACTTGGTCAAGACCCAGCGACCTTCCTCGCGGGTGGACCTGTGAGCCGGGACAACCCGTCTTGCCCATAAGCACTGAGCATAAAACGACCATCAACGCCTTGGAGACCCAAGGCGTTGGCAAACGGTTTGGCGGTTTCTGGGCCGTCAAGGATGTGTCGCTTGCGGTAAAACCCGGCGAGCGGCGCGCCATACTCGGGCCTAATGGGGCCGGAAAAACCAGCCTGTTTAATATTCTGACGGGGGACTATGCGGCCTCTGCTGGTTCTGTCAGCCTGTTCGGTGACGACCTGACGAAATCATCGATCCCCAAGCGGATCAAACGCGGTCTGCGCCGGACCTACCAACATGCCTATTTGTTCGATGGCTTGAGTGTTCATGACACGCTGTTTTTGGCTGTTGCGGGTATTCGCGGTGGGTGGCTTCAAGTCTTGCCTGTCCGCGCGAGCGATACGCGCCGCGTTGAAGCTGAACGCCTCGCCGAAGTTTGCGGGCTTGGTGATTTCCTTGGGAAATTGGTGTCTGACCTGAGCCATGGACAACGTCGCCAACTGGAGATCGGGATCGCGCTTGCCGAAGATCCAAAGGTGCTATTACTTGATGAACCTGCGGCCGGTCTGTCGCCCGCCGAGCGCCCGCAGCTAAGCAAACTGTTGCTGTCCTTACCAAGCGAAATCACTGTAATCCTGATCGAGCATGACATGGAAATTGCCTTTCAAACCTCTGAAAGCGTGACGGTTCTTTTCAATGGCCAACTTATGGCCGAAGGCACGCCTGAAGAGGTGATGGCCGACAAAGATGTCCATGAGATCTACGTTGGGGGCGCATATGGGAAATGATCCTATTCTGCGTTTGCAGAACATAAACCTGCACTACGGATCAAGCCATGTGTTGCACGATGTCAGCCTTGATCTCGGGGATCGACCGTTAGGCATTCTGGGGCGCAATGGCGTCGGCAAAACAAGCATTTGTAACGCGATCTTTGGTCTTGCGCCGATCACATCTGGCCAGATCATGCTCGGCAATGAAGACCTGTCCAAGCTGACGCCAGAAAAGCGAGCACAGGCAGGGTTGGGGTATGTGCCGCAGGGACGCCGAATTTTCCGATCCTTGACCGTTGAAGAGCACCTGCGCATTCTGGAGCGCAAGGGCGCGGCTTGGAACATCGAAAGGGTCTATGACACCTTTCCGCGTCTGAAAGAACGGTGGCGTAACCTAGGGGATCGGCTCTCGGGAGGGGAGCAACAGATGCTCGCGATTTCGCGCGCACTGCTTTTGAACCCGAAGGTTCTGGTGCTCGATGAACCGACTGAAGGCCTCGCGCCGACGATCGTTTCTGATGTGATCGAGTTGATCAAATTGGTCGTTCGTGAAGGGACATCGGTCCTTTTAGTCGAACAAAACCTGCACGCGGCTTTGGCTGCAGTTGAAGATGTCGCGCTGATCGTTGG
>NZ_JBDWVM010000210.1:0-7558 GCF_039984035.1 Planktotalea sp.
CTATGTGCGCAATTTCACGGACGTGGACGATAAGATCAACGCGCGCGCAGCTGAAAGCGGACGTAGCATTCGCGAAATAACGAATGAAACAACGCAGTGGTATCTGGACGACATGGCTGCTGTTGGCGCGCTTGAGCCGAACCACATGCCGCGTGCCACCGAATATATAGCTCAAATGATTACAATGTCAGAGGATCTGATCGCTAAGGGTTTTGCCTATGCGGCTGAAGGCCATGTGCTGTTTTCGGTCGAAAGCTATGAGGATTACGGCAAACTGTCAGGCCGTTCTGTCGATGATATGATCGCAGGCGCGCGCGTCGAAGTCGCGCCCTACAAGCGCAATCCGATGGATTTCGTGATCTGGAAACCCTCGGATGCAGACACCCCCGGTTGGGACAGCCCTTGGGGGCGTGGGCGCCCAGGGTGGCACATCGAATGCTCCGCCATGGCGCATGATTTGCTGGGTGAGGCATTTGATATTCACGGCGGCGGCAACGACTTGATGTTCCCGCACCACGAGAACGAAATCGCCCAGAGCAAATGCGCAGGCCATGATTTCGCGAACATCTGGATGCACAATGAAATGCTTCAGGTCGAGGGCAAGAAGATGTCCAAGTCCTTGGGCAATTTCTTCACCGTTCGCGATCTGCTGGACCAAGGCGTGCCGGGCGAGGTGATCCGTTTTGTTTTCCTGTCCACGCACTATCGTAAGCCGATGGATTGGACGGCGGAAAAGGCGGCCCAAGCAAAGGCGACACTTACCGCATGGCGTGCTCTGATCGAAGGCGTCGAACCAATCGGCGTCGATGAAGACATCGTTGCACTGGTTGGCGATGATCTGAACACGGCCGGTGCTCTGACGCGACTTCATGCGATGGCCAAAGAAATCACGTCCAACCCACAAAAGGATTGCTCTGTTCAAAAGGGCGTTTTCTTGGGCTCGGCGCAGATGCTAGGCTTGCTCAGCGATGAACTGGGTGGCTGGGACAGCTCTGATGTGGACCTTACAGACTATGCGGACCGCCTTGGTGCATTGCGCGCCACCGCGATGGAGAGCAAAGACTTTGCCCCCGTCGATGCGATGAAAACAGCCTTGATCGCAGCAGGCGTTGAGGTGCGTATGGGCAAACAAGGCGTTGAGCTGGTTGCCGGTTCTGACTTCGATGCAGCTAAGTTGGAGGAATTGAAATGAACCTCCGCGAGACACAGGACAGCCCCCGTCCGCGGGTGGGGGTGAAGCCCCCGCCCATGGGGGCGGTCGGGGGCTGCCCGTGCAAGCACGGACTACGTTGTCTGCAATTTGAGAAAGTGGTGTCATGAAAGAAAAACTCTATCTCTACGACACCACTTTGCGTGATGGGCAGCAAACGCAGGGCGTTCAGTTCTCCACTGCTGAGAAAATCCAGATCGCGGAAATGCTCGACACGCTTGGCGTTGATTACATTGAGGGCGGTTGGCCGGGTGCAAATCCGACCGATTCCGCCTTCTTTGACAAGGCCCCGAAAACAAAGGCTAAAATGACCGCCTTTGGCATGACCAAACGCGCGGGGCGGTCTGCCGACAACGATGATGTCTTGGCGCAAGTGATGCAGGCGGGCATGGGTACTGTCTGCCTCGTTGGCAAATCCAGCGCCTTTCATGTTTCCGACGCGCTTGGCATCACCAAGGCGGAAAATACAGCGAATGTCGCCGCCTCCATGTCCCATATCGTGGGCGATGGTCGCGAGGCGCTGTTCGATGCAGAACACTTTTTCGACGGCTACAAGGCCGATCCCGACTATGCGCTCGAAACCTTGCACGCCGCGATAGAGGCAGGCGCGCGTTGGGTAGTGCTCTGCGATACAAACGGCGGCACGTTGCCGACCGAAGTCTACGAGATCACCAAGGCGGTCATCGCCTCTGGCATCAACGGCGACAATATCGCGATCCATACGCACGATGATACGGCCAATGCGGTAGCCTGTTCGCTTGCGGCAGTTGATGCAGGTGCACGCCAAATCCAAGGCACGCTCAATGGGCTGGGCGAGCGCTGTGGCAACGCTAATCTGACAACGCTCATCCCGATCCTTTTGCTCAAAGAACCCTACGCGAGCCAATATGAAACAGGCGTCAGTATGGACGCGCTCAAAACGCTAACCAAAGTGTCCCATACGCTGGACGATATCCTGAACCGCGTCCCGACGCGCCAAGCGCCTTTCGTTGGCAATTCGGCCTTCGCCCATAAGGCGGGTTTGCATGCCTCCGCGATCCTCAAAAACCCAAGCACCTATGAGCATGTCGCGCCAGAAGTCGTTGGAAACGAACGTATAATTCCAATGTCCAACCAAGCGGGCCAGTCCAATCTGCGCAAACGTTTGGCAGACGCAGGGTTGTCTGTTGAAAAAGGTGATCCAGCGCTTGGTTTCCTCTTGGATGAGATCAAAAAGCGCGAAGAACAGGGATATTCCTACGACACTGCCCAAGCGAGTTTTGAGCTGCTTGCACGCCGCGCCTTGGGGCAAATGCCTGATTTCTTTGAGGTAAAGCGCTACAAAGTCTCCATTGAGCGCCGCAAGAACAAATACGATAAGATGGTTTCCCTGTCAGAGGCCGTGGTTGTCGTGAAAATCGACGGTGAGAAGAAACTCTCTGTCAGTGAATCCATGGATGAAACCGGATCAGACCGCGGCCCTGTAAATGCGCTGTCCAAAGCGCTGGCCAAGGATTTGGGGCAATACCAAGAAATGATCGACGATATGCGCCTCGTTGATTTCAAGGTGCGTATCACCCAAGGCGGCACCGAAGCGGTGACGCGGGTCATCATCGATAGCGCTGATAAAGATGGTCATCGCTGGAGCACAGTGGGGGCCTCTGCCAACATTGTTGATGCGAGTTTTGAGGCGCTTTTGGACGCGATCCAATGGAAGCTTATTCGCGATACGCAAAAAAAATGAACGAGTAACCTTGACGTTACATGTCACCTTAGCTACTCATGTCACCCATAGGTTACATGGAGGGCAGGGATGTCTTGGTTCATTTTAACAATTTCTGGCGGGTTAGAGGTCGTTTGGGCAACTGCGCTCAAGGCCTCCGACGGATTCAACAAACCCCTTTACAGTGCAATTGTTGGCGTTGCCGCACTCGCCAGCTTTTGGTTGCTCGCCTATGCGATGCGCGCTTTGCCGCTTGGAACGGCCTATCCGGTTTGGGTCGGCATCGGCGCAGTTGGTACCTTTATCGTGGGCGTTATCGCTTTTGGTGAAAGCGCTTCGCCGCACCGTATTGCCAGCGTTGGTCTGATTATTGCCGGTATTGTCGGCCTCAAATTGGCGGAGGGCTAAGACATGAACGCTGATATGATCGCCCGTATTCGACTTGCTGTTTTCGCGCTCGCGGGGTTGGTAAGTGCCAGCTATAGCATTATGGCAATTGCGACGAATACGCCGAGCCCAATGTCGCCGTGGCTTCCCGGCGTTTGCGGCGTGGCCGCTGGCATTGTCGTTTGGCTGAGCGCGCGCCTCGCAGGGCGGCGCAATGCTTGCATCGCACATGATGAGCTTTACAAGCTGGAATGGGCAAAGGCTGTTCGCCGCTCCTATTGGTTTGCCATCTCTCTTTACCCAATCTTTGCTATTTTGATGGCATTGGACGTCGTCACGCCAATCACAGCATTTGCTGCGATGGGGACCGCTGCTGGCTCTGCGCCGCTTCTGATCTTTTGCATGATCAATGTGAGGGGGTGAGCCATGGCAGAGCTGCACAACAATCTGAAATCCCTGCGCACGGAAAAGGGTTTTACGCAGGCCTCGCTTGCCGACGCCGTGGGCGTAACGCGCAAAACCATCAATACGATTGAGAACCGTGTGTTTACACCCTCCACCTTGCTCGCGATGCAAATCGCGCAGACGCTCGATTTGACGGTACATGACATTTTTTACGTGAAAGACGATTGATATGTTGATGAAAATAATCACATTTACGGCAATTAGCTTTGCGATCACTGGGATGATTGCCCTGGGTTTGATCGCATCAGATCGCACCAAAGACCTGACAGAGGACAGCACAGACGGTGGCCTAAATTTCCAATCCACGTTTGAGCGTGGAATCAGCGCAGCGCCAGAGACAACCGATCTAAAGATGAAAGACGGATGGAGCCTGCCAGTGCGCCATTATGGGACGCAAGATCCTAGCAAACCCTTGCTGATTTTCGTGCATGGCTCAGGCTGGCTAGGTTTGCAATTCAATAATATTGCCAATGCCTTATCTGGTGATGCTTATGTACTTGCGCCAGATCTACGCGGTCATGGCGCAGCTCCTGAGCGTCGAGGCGATGTCGATTACATCGGGCAGATGGAAGACGATCTTACGGAGTTGATCGAAGCGACGCGCTTGCCGGATCAACAGGTGATCCTTGCAGGGCATTCCTCAGGCGGTGGCTTGGTTGTACGTTTTGCGGGTGGCAAACATGGCGCTTTGATGGATGAGGCGATTTTGCTGGCGCCGTTCCTTAAGCATAATGCGCCGACAACACGTGAAAACTCGGGCGGTTGGGCGCGTGTCATGACCCGCCGTATCATCGGATTGAGCATGTTCAACACCTTCAAAATCACCGCGCTTAACCATTTGAAGATCATTCAGTTCAATATGCCGAAAGCCGCGCGTGAAGGTGAATATGGACATCTGGCAACTTTGGCCTATTCCTTCCGCTTGAACACTGGATTCGCCCCGCGCGGCGACTATTTGAAGGACATCGAAGCCTTGCCGAAATTCACCCTGATCGCAGGGCGCGAGGACGAAGCGTTTTTCGCTGATAAATATGAGGGTGTGATGAGCGCCGTGACGAATAAGGGCGCCTATCACATCGTGGATGGAGAGACGCATTTGAGCATTGTGGACGCGCAGGCGACGGAAGATTTGATCCGTGAGGCCTTGAAGTGAGCGAAGCGCCCGATTGGTATGCCTGCGCCGCAATTGTTGAGCGCGGCGACCCTGACCGATTCCGCGCGGCGATGGCAGCACTTGCCGCGGCGCGCGAAATCTTGTTCCCGATTTATGCGGCCAATGTCGAAATCGCGCGCGCGCCTTGGGTAACGCAGGAGCCGATGATTGCCGAAATGCGGCTGCAGTGGTGGCGTGATGTGATGGATGAGATTATCGCAGGGGGCGAGGTGCGCCGACACGAGGTCGCAACGCCGCTCGCGCGTGTGCTGAGCAAGGCAGGGGCAGAGGCCCTTGATACTCTGATCGCTGCGCGTCGTTGGGATATTTACAAAGACCCGTTCGAGGATGAAGCCGATTTCACGCGCTACTTGGAGCAGACGGGTGGCGGTTTGTTATTCGCAGCCTGCGACGCGCTTGGAACATGTGATCGCACTGTGGCAATGCATGCTGGCTATGCTGCTGGACTTGCTGGATTTTTCCAAGCCATTCCGGCGCTAGAAGAGGCCAAGCGCGTGCCTCTCTTGGACGGCCGGACCGAGGCAATTTCAGCCTTGGCGAAAAACGGGTTGGACCGTCTCAAAACGGCGCGCCAGTCGCGCAGCAGCCTCGCGAAAGAGGCGTGCATTGCGCTTTGGCAAGCAGAGCCGCTCTTGCGCCAAGCCATGAAGGATCCGCGCGCGGTTGGCGAAGGACGCCTTGAGGTGTCAGCGCTCACTTCGAGCCTCAGACTGTCAAAGGCGGCTTTGCTCGCGCGTTGGTAAGCGGTTAGGCGACCTTGGTGTTTTCAGACCGCAGCATCAGCCAGACGAGCGCGCAACCCGCCAGCGCCAGGAACGGGATCATCGCGTAGTTCACTGCGGCCCAGCCTTGCACAGGATCACCGCCCGAACAGTTCATCAATCCGCCAGAGGCGAGCGAGGCCAGGGTCACGCCGCCAAAGACAAAGACGTCGTTCATACCCTGAACGCGCCCGCGTTCTTGCGGCGCATGTGCAGAGGTGAGCATCGCTGTCGCGCCGATGAAGCCAAAGTTCCAACCAAGGCCCAGCAAGATCAGGGCTATAAAGAAGTTTTCGATTTCAACGCCATTGAGCGCGACAACGCCTGCAAGCGCGAGGATGATCAAACCTGCGCCAATGATTTTTTCGACGCCAAAGCGCGCGATCAAATGGCCTGTAAAGAAGGACGGGATGAACATCGCGAGAACGTGGCTCGACACGACATCCGCTGCTGTGTTTGTCGTGAACCCACATCCCACGACCGCGAGCGGCGTTGAGGTCATCACAAGGTTCATCAAGGCATAGGACACCATGGCGCAAATGATCGCGACTGCGATGCGCGGGGTCTTCAAGAGCTCCAAACGGCTGCGCGCTGCGGGTGCATCTGCATCGGGCGCAGCGGGTGCAGGGATGTTGATAAACAGGAAAAGGGCGGAGCCGATTACGTTGATCACAACAACAATCAAATAGGTGCCGAGGAAAGGCACAACAAAGGCATCATTTGTAAGTTTCACCAATTGCGGACCGATGATTGCAGAAGCCAGACCACCTGCCATCACATAGGAAATCGCTTTCGGGCGAAAGTCATCGCTGGCGGTATCTGCGGCGGCAAACCGGTAAAACCCTTGCGCGCTCATGTAAAAGCCTGTGCAGAAGCTCCCCAGCAGCAGCAACGGAAAGGAGCCATAATAAAGCGCGATAGAGCCGATCAATCCACCAAGCGCGCCGCCGATTGTACCGATCCAAAACCCTGCGCGACGCCCGTGTTTTTGCATAACCGATGAAATCGGCGTTGCAGCGCACATGGAGCCCAGAACGATCATAGAGATCGGCATCGTTGCAAAGCAAATGTTGGTGGCGAGCGATTGACCTGCCAGACCCGCGACGATGAACAGGATCGGCATTTGCGCACCAAGAAAGGCTTGCGCAAGGATCAGCACGAAAACGGTTCTTTGCGGTGAAGAAATGGCTTGGGTCATAATCGGGGTAAATCCTAACGCGTCGGTTCGAATGCGCGTTTAGGCGGCATCGATGATATGTGCGAATGAGCCTGAGATATGCCCGGCCTGCAACCCCATATCGTTCAATTCTGTGCCTGTTGCATCTTTCGCTTGGAACAAGGGCGTGCCTTTGGCGCGGATCGTACTGGCGTAATGGAACTCATGGGCGGTCCAATTGCCCTTGAACAGGCCTTGCGCCGCAGTGAGACTGCGATACCCGAGATGCAGTTTGCGCGTCTCGAAAGAGGTTTCCAGCGCAAGTAAGCCCGCCATTTTGTGACGCGTCCCGCTCGCGTCGATCAAGCCGTCGCCGAGGGTCATATAGCCCCCGCATTCGCCATAGATCGGTTTGTCGCTGCCGTGTTCGCGTAGGCTATTTAGGAAAGTGTTCGCAGCGGCGAGCTGGCCGGCGTAAAGCTCAGGGTAGCCGCCGGGCAAAAAGACGAAGTCACTTTCGGGGACGTGTTCATCCGCGAGTGGTGAAAAAGGCAGGATTTCAGCGCCTTGCGCACGCCAGTCCTGCAAGATGTGGGGATAGGCGAAGGCAAAGGCGCGATCCGACGCAATCGCGATACGTTGCGCGGGGGGCATGAAGTGGTGATTGCCATACGCGCGCGGCAGGTGAGCCGCAAGTGCGGTA
>NZ_JBDWVM010000211.1:0-4294 GCF_039984035.1 Planktotalea sp.
CATGACTATGGCGTTGGTCCACGTCGGCTTTGGCTCGACAATCCTGCTTGCGGTGCTTGCGCGGCTCTATCTGCGCTACCGCTTTGGCGCACCCGGACACGCCCCTGGCACATCCCCGATGCAGGCCAAGGTTGCCACGGCTGTACACTGGTCGCTTTATGGAACGCTGATTGGTATGGTGATCACGGGTGGGATGACATGGAACGGTGTCGCTGACTTGGGCTATGTGCACTGGCTGTTGAACCTTGTGCTTTTTGGCCTGATCACCGCGCACGCTGCTGCGGCCATTTTCAACCAGTTCGTGCGCAAGGACGGCACGCTGCGGCGGATGATACCATCGCGCAGAACTTAACCAAAACGGGGTCCGCCGCGTGGCAGGCCCAGCCTTTCTTCAAAGGAAATGAAGATGACTAAAACGATCCTCCTTTATGGCGGTTCTGGCCGCACGGGAACCTTAGTGATGCAACAGGCCTTGGGCGCAGGACACATCGTGCGAGCCTTGGTGCGCAACCCGTCCGTGATATCGCAAACTCACGCCAACCTGACGCTGATCAAAGGTACACCTGAAAATGCCGACAACGTCGCCGAGGCGATGCAAGGCAGCGACGTGGTTATCAGCACGCTGAACAACGCTCGCGCCTCGGACTCTCCGTTTGCCAAGCCGGTGAACAGCGACACGCTTTTGAAAGACATTATGGATACCACCATTGCCGCGATGAACGACCAAGGCTTGAGTCGCATCGTCACACTGGGGGCCGCCGGGGCGAACGAAAGCTATGACACTGCGCCGTTGATCATGCGGATGCTGATCAAGTGGTCCAACTTGGGCCACGCCTATCGCGATCACGAAATGGTCGAAGATGCTCTCGCCGCGTCTGGGCTGGATTGGACAGTGGGCCGCGCGATGATGCTGGGCAAAAAGGAAGGGACGGCCCCCGTGATCGAAAGCTACGTAGTGGATGGGGCCAACCACCCCAAACCCGCAATGCAGATTTCACGCGCGACCGTGGCGCAGTGGTTGATCGACGCGTTGGACCGTGCAGACCTTTACGGCAAGGCACCGATGGTCTCGCAAAAATAAATCCGGCCCGTCGCGACGGAAACGCGCGGCGGGTCCGTTTCATGGAAAATGACAACAGAACGAAACGGACAATGAAGCACTTTTTTGAACTCACCAGACCCTATTTGACATGGCTCGTCCTGTCATCTTTGGCGATCATGATGACCTTTGAGGCGCTCACGTCCAATAACCCGAGGATCTTTCATATTCTCGTGCACCCGTCTGGTGAAACCTCTGCCCGGTTGTTGATTGTCACGATGATGGCGACCCCTTTGGCGATGCTGCTCAAGGGCTGGCGTGGACCGCAATGGTTGAAACGCAACCGTCGTTATTTGGGCGTTGCCTCTTTTGGCTATGGGCTGCTGCACACAATTTTCTACCTGCTGGACAAGGCGTCACTAACAACCGTCGTTGACGAGTTACCACGCCTTTACATCTGGACCGGCTGGATCGCGTTTATCATCTTTGTGCCACTGGCTCTGACGTCCATGGACTACTTCGTGCGCAAAATGGGCAAGTGGTGGAAGTGGGTGCAACGCTGGACTTACGCCGCCGCCGTGCTGACACTGGTCCATTGGGCCGCACTACATGACTGGAACGGCGCAGCACCCGCCCTGGTCCACTTTGCCCCCCTGATAGCGCTTGAAGCCTACCGTGTCTGGTACTGGTATCTGCGGCCACGGTCCGTCGCGGCATAGCGACTGCCTCGATGCCTTGAAACAATGCATCATGCAGCGCAAAGGGGAGCAAGTCTCAAGCGACGCTTTCGTCGTGTACTTTTGCAGTCATCAATACCGGATCTATTTGCAAAGCTGCTTGCCGCAGTTCGCAGCCATTCGCACGTGCTGCAGCATCGGCCAGTTTGGGCTCTTTCCAGACCTCGGATGCATCGCAGCATCCTGTGATATATTGCTTTGGTCAACGTCTGGTTGTCGTTGTGGGAGGGATTGGCGGATCGGAGGATCAGTCATGGAAACACCAAACTTACCTGTCATTCGTGCGCTTCGCCCTGCTTGGAATAAGGGCCGCATTGTGGGCCAGAAGCGTCCATTGAAGCCAAAGCATGTCTGGGCGATCAGGGTCCGGCTAGAGCTCGCCAAGAACCATCGCGACCTCGCCCTCTTCAACATGGCGATTGATAGCAAGTTGCGCGGTTGTGATCTCTGTCGCATGCAAGTCGTCGATGTTATGGCGTCAGGCCAGATTAAGGAGCGGGCGTCGGTTCTACAAAGTAAGACACAGAAACCCGTTCGGTTTGAGATTTCTGAAGGCACCCGAGCATCGGTCGCAAAGTGGATGGAAGATCCACTGATGGTTGGGTCGGAATATCTCTGGCCTGGCCGCTTCCACGAACTGCTACACATCTCGACCCGTCAGTATGCGCGGATCGTCCGAGATTGGGTGACGTCGATTGGCTTGGAAGCGACCGCCTACGGCACCCATTCGATGCGTCGAACGAAGGTGACCCAGATTTACAAGAAAACGGGCAACCTGCGCGCTGTTCAACTTTTGTTGGGGCATACCAAGATGGATAGCACTGTCCGATATCTTGGTGTTGAACTTGAAGACGCTTTGGCCATCGCAGAAGCCATCGAAATCTAGAAAGGAGGGCCGCTTACAGGGGCGGCCCAAACCGGCCATTCATCGCCTCTTCGAGATGCTGCAGCGCAGGCCGTCATTGCAGACAGTCGTGCATCGTGCAGCATTTGCTCGGTTAAGAAGGTCGGTCTGCGGACAACCCGCATTTTGCAGCCGCGGCTATCGCTGACGCAGCATTTTCTCGTTCTTGCAGCAGGTTTGCTGCCGCAACGCAGTGCACTTCACCGAAGCAGCCTTTGAACTGTTAGATTTGGTGTCATCACCAAACAATCCATTCGTAGCTCGCGGGTTAACCAATCGAGGCGCGGGACAAAATCTTACAATCTCGCCAAACCTTATCACCACCTTCTAATTCCAAAACCCAAGAAAGCGGCACTCCTTTGTCAGTCGCAACACCGTGGATACGGGCCATGATAGCACCGATCATGATTGATCGCCCGGCACTGTCTCCTCCGGCAAGAATGTTGCGTTCAATGGCATCTTGATAGGATGTACTTCGTGCCAGGATATGGAAAATCACGGGTCCCGCCGCTGACAGATAACATGCCCGCCCCATCAGACCATTGATACCCGCAAAGACGATTGAGCAGTCTTCGGTTGTGTTCAAAGCATTTAGCAAATCGGCTTTTGCAATGTCGTCGGCTGCGTTGACTGCAGCCTGAAGTGCGGTTTCCAGTGGTTCGTCGTTCATGACGCGGGTTGTTAGGTCGGCGAAGACGTTGCTGAAGGCCATTGCTTCTGTGTTGATATTGGTGACTTCCATAGCGGTTTTGATCATGTCGGGCAGTTGATCTTGACCGTGATACCCCACCAAAATCGCAGGCAGTCGTGACAGTGCGGGTGTTTGATTGTCGTCGATCCCCGACGGCCGGACATCGGCCGCGATGTTTTCTAATGCGCCTCGTGTCGGCTTGTCCATGAACCCTCGGTAGGCGCCGCCCGCACCAAAGAATGCAGCGAATGCAGCCTCATAGGCGGATACGTCAAATTCACCACCATTGGCGTTCATCGATTGAATTGTCAGATGTAAAACTTCGCCGATCTGGGTGAACATGCCGTTGCGTCGGTCTTTGTGGGCAAAGGTCTTAACCTTTTCAAAGTTTTTGGGATCTACCGGCGTAAACGCAGACATTCCGTTCTGGCGCGCGACGATATCGGAAATAATATCAACGTTGTAGATCCAGTGTAAACCGAGACAGGCGGCATCAGCCACAAGTGCCCCAAGGAGAAGTTCAGCATTCTTGGTCATAACAGACCTTTCTTTATCTAAGGCGCGATGCGAGACTTAAGCGCTTAGGTGACTTGGATGCGTTCGAAGCTCTCGCCCCACTTCTAAACACGTCCAACGCTTCGTTGCTCTCAATTCTTCGAGAGCCGTGCGCTACCGCAAGCATGCATGATATCTGCGGTAGCCTTTGTCTTAGGTTTTGGGGAACAAGAACAGGTTCTGAATGTCAACCAGACTTGCTGCAAGGTAAGATGGGTAGCGATCCAAAATTGCGGCTTTCAATTCATCACCAGTGGCTGCTTTGGCATAGGCGGCTTGCGTATGGTCAAGGTAGATGAGCGCGTCGTCAATGGCCTGGCGTGACCCTGCGGTTGGTCCGTGGCCAGGTAAAACGAGATCGAATGATG
>NZ_JBDWVM010000212.1:0-3661 GCF_039984035.1 Planktotalea sp.
GCATGGGCGCGGCGCAGGGTTTCGGGGCTGACCTCGCACAGACCGATCCGGTCGATTTTGCCCGCGTCCACCAACCGCGACAGGCCGCCCATCGTGTCTTCGATGTCTTGGTACGGGTTGATCCGGTGTACATAAAACAGATCAACACGGTCAACGCCGAGCCGTTTGAGCGACCCTTCGCAGGCGGTGCGGGCGTAGTCGGCGCTGTTGTTCAGGCTGCGGCTGTATTCACCGGGTTGGCGGACGATGCCAAATTTGGTCGCGACCTTGGGTTTGGCGCTCGATTGCGCCAGAAAACTGCCGATTAAGTCTTCGTTGTGATAGGGGCCGTACATATCTGCGGTGTCGAAAAAGTCGATACCAAGGTCGATGGCTTCGTGCAGTACGCGCATGGATATGTCGTCGTCTCGGGGGCCGTAGAATTCGCTCATACCCATGCAGCCCAGACCGATAGCCGAAACTTTGAAGCCTTGCCCGAGTGTTCGATAGTCCATGCGGATCTCCTTGCCTTGTGCGTTGACGTCAAAACTGGCATTTCCATTTCGAAAGGAAAACCGCAGCAAATGGCAATCAGGTTTCCAAAAATGGAAAGCGTATGAACACCGAAATCATTTGGGATGATATCCGCGCGTTCTTGGCCGTTGCCCGTGCTGGCACGTTGAGCGGTGCGGCCGCGGCGTTGGGTGTGGGGATCGCGACGGTTTCACGGCGTGTAGAACGGTTGGAACGGGCGATTGGCCAGCCGCTTTTTGCGCGGCATCATTCGGGGTACCGGTTGACCGAGGATGGATCGTCCCTGATTGAGCGGGCCGAAGAGATGGAGGCAAATGCCTTGGCGCTCGCGACTGGGTCGCGACATGAAGCAGCGGTGTCGGGCACCGTGCGGCTCGCGACGGCCGAAAACCTGGCGACGGGGTTGATTTTGCCAGCACTTGGGTCATTGAAAGCGCAATATCCACGGCTATCGTTAGAGATCATAACCGATATCGCGACGGCCAATCTGCACCGCCGCGACGCGGATATTGCGCTGCGGATGGTCAAACCTGACCGGGGGAACGTGTCGTTGCAAAGGTTGGGCGCGCTTGGCTACGGCTTGTACGGCGCGCCTGCCTATGTGTCTGCGCGGCGCAGGGTGCCGGATGCGGGCGCGCTGGACACCGATGATATCATTGCGTGGTCAGACAACTACGCGCATCTGCCAGCCGCACAATGGATCGAACGCGCCTTGCAGGGCCGTGCGCCTGTGCTGGTGACCACGTCATTGGCGGGGCAGTTGGTCGCGTGCGAACACGGTTTGGGTTTGGCGGTGGTGCCGCATTTTCTCGCGCGGGGACGCGATCTGGTGTGCTTGGATGCGGATCTTGGGGTCGATCAGCCGATCTGGCTCGTGACGCAATCTGATATGGTGCATTCACGTCGTGTGGGCGTGGTGGCGGACTTTCTGCGTGATCTGGTCAAGACGCACCGGGCTGCCCTTAGTGGGTGACACGTGCGTTTAGGCGTTGCGTCGTCGTGGCCAACCGGTGGGGGCATGCAAAAGATCGTGCCTGCCGGTCTCGCCACTGATCGCGGGCTCGGTTAATAGGGGGTATGAGCACCGTAGATTCCCTCTTTGTGACCCGCCTGTACCGCGCCGATCTCTCCGAGAAGACGCCCCCTATTGACGCCGCTGAACTGGAGGCCTCGTGTTGGTCTATCGCGCAGGATGACGAGGCGGGGCAGGATTGGTGCGACGAAAACGGCTTTCCCGGCTACACCAGTTATGCGTCGTTGACGGATCTGCCCTATCGGTTCCCGATTTTTAAAGATCTGGTCAAGACGCTCGACAAACACGTCAAAGCCTTTGCCAAGGAACTGGCGTTTGATCTGGGCGACCGGCCGTTAAAGCTTGAAGATCTGTGGATCAATATCCTGCCACCCGGCGGTATCCATACGGGACACATCCACCCGCATTCTGCGATCAGTGGCACCACCTACGTGGCCGTGCCCGATGGCGCCAGCGCGATCAAATTCGAAGACCCGCGGTTGGCGATGATGATGTCGGCGCCCCCACGGATGAAAGACGCCCCGCAAGATCTGCGGAGTTTTAACTATATTACACCCAAGGTCGGCGAAGTCCTTTTGTGGGAAAGCTGGCTGCGCCACGAAGTGCCGTTGAATATGGCCGAAGAAGAGCGGATTTCGGTCAGTTTTAACTACAGTTGGGCGTGATTTCGGACACCGCTGCGCCGGGCCGGCTGTGGCCTTGATGGTGTGGTGATGCGCTGCGGGCGTGATCGCGCCGGGGCGTAAAGGTCGGCGGGGTATCGCGGGGCGATATCGACGTTTGCGCAGGCCCCGAAGGGGGTTGCTATGTGCCCGCAACCCTCCTATACGGCCCCTTCATCATGAACTCCACGGGAATCAGGGTGACCAATTGCATTGGACAAAACGATGCGCATTGGGCCTGCCTGTGATGTTGAAAGGAATAAGGCGATGAACGCCAAGGAACTACACGATAAGACCCCTGACCAGCTGCGCGAAGAGCTGGCCAACCTGAAAAAAGAACAGTTTAACCTGCGCTTCCAACAGGCCACTGGCCAGCTGGAAAACGCATCGCAGCTGCGCACAGCGCGTCGCAATGCGGCCCGTGTGAAAACTGTGTTGAACCAAAAAGCGGCTTCGGCCGCAGCGTCTGAGTAAGGAGAGCACCCATGCCAAAGCGTATTCTGTCCGGCGTCGTGACCTCTGACGCGAACGCACAAACAGTAACCGTTTCCGTGGAGCGCCGCTTTACGCACCCGGTTCTGAAGAAAACCATCCGTAAGTCCAAAAAATACCGGGCGCACGATGAGAACAACACATTCAAAACGGGCGACGCTGTTCGCATCGTTGAATGTGCACCAAAGTCGAAGACCAAACGTTGGGAAGTGTTGCAAGCCGCTGAGGCCTGAAGCACCCCTGCTTAATCGAAACCCTAGGGATCAGGCACGCATCGCCCCCTACAGGTCGGGAGAAACCAAATGATCCAGATGCAGACCAACCTGGATGTTGCTGACAACAGCGGCGCGCGCCGTGTTCAGTGCATCAAGGTATTGGGTGGTTCCAAGCGTAAATACGCATCCGTCGGCGACATTATTGTCGTGTCGGTCAAGGAAGCCATCCCCCGCGGTCGTGTGAAGAAAGGTGACGTCCGGAAGGCCGTTGTTGTTCGCACCGCCAAGGAAGTTCGCCGCGACGACGGTACCGCGATCCGCTTTGATCGCAACGCTGCTGTCATCCTCAACAACAACAACGAGCCCGTAGGTACACGTATCTTTGGCCCAGTTGTGCGTGAGCTGCGTGCGAAAAACTTCATGAAAATCATCTCGCTCGCTCCGGAGGTGCTGTAATCATGGCTGCTAAGTTGAAAAAAGGTGACAAGGTCATCGTATTGGCTGGCAAGGACAAAGGCAAAACAGGGACGATCTCGTCCGTGGCGCCCAAGACCGGTAAGGCCATCGTGGACGGCGTGAATATCTCTATTCGCGCCACACGTCAGTCTCAGGAAAGCCAAGGCGGCCGCATCCCCAAAGCGATGCCGATCGACTTGAGCAACCTCGCCTATGTGGACGCCAACGGCAAAGCGACGCGCGTTGGGTTCAAGATGGACGGTGACAAAAAAGTGCGTTTCGCCAAGACA
>NZ_JBDWVM010000213.1:0-3546 GCF_039984035.1 Planktotalea sp.
AAGGGTCTGGGCGAGATGGACGCGAAGGATTTGAAAGACACCACGATGAACCCCGAAACCCGCAAGTTGATCCGCGTGACGATTGACGAGGACGAACCGGGCGAAACAAGTGATCTGGTGGAGCGTTTGATGGGCAAGAAGCCTGAGAAACGGTTTGAGTACATTCAGGAGAATGCGCAGTTTGTTGAGGAGTTGGATGTTTGAGTTCTAATCAAAAAATCATTGATGAATTGAAATCTCTCAAACCGTTACATCAAAGACTTGAAATTTCGGCGAAATCTATTGTGCAACATCAGTTGCAAAAGTCAGGTATCGACACACTGGAATTGTCGCACAGAATAAAAACAGTAGAATCGGCAACGAGTAAAATTAGTCAAAAGAACTATACTTCTCCAATAGAACAACTAACAGATCTTGTTGGTTTTCGCGTAACAGTATTTCTAGAAAAAGATGTAAAAAAAGTCGAAGACGCGCTACGGGCAACATTCGACGTAATCGAAGAACATTGTGTCGATAAGAGAAAGAAATCTATTGATACGGTCGGCTACAGATCGCTGCATTTAGTTTGTTCTTTGGGGGAATCTAGAAGCCAAGTTCCCGAATATTCTGATATCTGCTATCTGCCATTTGAGATTCAAATAAGAACTGCGTTGGAACATACTTGGGCTCAAATTGAGCATAAGCAAAACTACAAAGGAAAAAATACTCTTCCAGTTGAATTGCAAAGACGCTTGATGATCCTTTCCGGCGCTCTTGAGCTACTCGATAAGGAATTTTCTAACATAGTAGTCGAAGCAGAACTTTATGTTGAGGGTCTCAAGACAAAAAATGAAGATTTCGATGGAGACTCAATTTCAAAAATTGCTCTTACGGAAATATTTGTTGATTTTCTCGCGAGAAACGCATTGCCTGAACGGGCGGAAATCAGGAACAACACCGCTTCAGTCGATGACCTAATTGTCGAACTTTCAAGTTTCAAAATTGATGCTGTAGCTGATTTGAGAAAATTCTTGGATGATTCAAAGTTGACAGGTTTTCTTGTAGAACCCACTAGAGAACCGTTCCACCTACACGGGTTCTATCGAAGCGCTCTTATTTTAAGTGATCCCCAGAGATTTTTTGAAACAGTTGCTCGACATGAAGCTAATTACGCTTACGATACTTCGTTTTTGGAACGGCTAGAAGAAATATCTGGACGCGATGACATCTTAACATCTTGCAGCAATTCCAACGTAGATTTCATCCACGCATAACCCAACATTGCAAAGCACGCCGCCCCAAACGTAAGGTGCGTGGTATCACGCACCCTACCTATCGCAGAGGCACCTATGACACCGATTGAGGCCCAAGCCTTTCTGGATGAGAACTTCGCGCCTTGGGTGCGCGCGCTGGATTTGACCTTCACCGATATCTCAAACGGCAAAGCCACAGCCACCATGCCCATCACGCCAGAAACCACGCGGATGGGGGATATTCTGTCTGGCCAAGCGCTCGCCGCGATGGCCGATACGATCATGGTGTTTGCTTGTTTTTCCCACTACGGCGGCCCAAAGCCCGTCGCAACAACCAACCTCGACACGCAATTTTTGCGTCCAGGCGTTGGAACTCATGTCAGATGTGAAGCGGAAATAGTGCGAGCGGGGAAATCGCTCTTGTTTACGAGGGCCACCATGTACGCGGAGCCCTCTGGTAAGGAAATCGCAACAGCGAATGCTACATTTTTTGTCCAATAGCGCCGCCGAAGGTCAGCAGCATCGCGAAGTGTTTCCATGCGCCGGAAAAGTGGTGCGTTTGATCTGAAGCAATCACCGTCGCGAGCGTGTCAGGCGCGGCCACTTCGACCGGCTGTTCTTCAACCCGCTGGGATTGGATATCTGCACGCTCTGTTTCGACAAACTGCAAGAAGCTCTCAAGCTTCTCGCGGCGCGCGGTTTGGATCGTCTCTGAATACAACGTTTCTGACATTTTGGTCTTCCCTGTCATGCTTCATCACATCCCCGACTGATCATTCAAAGCTCCTCGGGTCCGTTCATAACTAGTAGCCAATTGGGGAGACTTTGTGGCGGGGAAAAGTCTGAAGTGCAGCGTCAGAATTGAATTTGCCACTCCTCTGCCATGTTAACTTCGCCTTGCACCCGCTTACCTTGCATGCGTTGATGTAGGCGCACTTTTACAGGGACTTTTGATCATGCCGACCTCATCCTATGCTTTTGTCATGCTCTGCGCGGGAATCGGTATTCCGATCCTTGCAGCGCTCAACGCAGCGCTTGGTGGGCGCATCGGCTCGCCCGTGGCGGCGTCCGTGATTTTGTTTGCTGTCGCCTTTTCCAGCGCTTTGCTCGTCTTCTTGATCGGGGGGTTTAAGCCGCAAAATAGCATCGCAGAGGCGCCCAAACATTTGTTTCTCGCGGGGATGCTAATCGCCTTTTATGTGCTGACGATCACGTTTATTGCGCCCAAGTTCGGCGTGGGGAACGCGGTCTTTTTTGTGCTGCTCGGCCAGTTGATTAGCGCAGCTGCGATTGATCATTTTGGGTTGTTCGGCGCACAAATAAACCCGCTCTCTATGACGAGAGCGGGCGGAATCGCGTTAATGGCTGCAGGTGTTTACCTCACGCAGCAGGCTTAATTCACGGTCAGGTTTGAAATCGTGCCCTTGACCGATGTGTCCGTATCGTCGCTATCGGCGGAAACGGCGATCCCGACAAAGGCCCCTTTGGCACCGCCAAACGCGCGTTTGTAGTCCGCTGCGAAATCAACGGTCTCGCTATGGCTGCCCGTACCCGCATCGCGCAGGACAATCGTTTTGCCACGTGATCCAAGATATGGACTATCGAGCACTTTGCCCCGGCCGTTGTTGCCGCCCCAGACATAGACGAGCACACGCGCGGCGTCTGAACTCAGTAGCTTACGGATATTCGCGCCTTTCAGGCTTTGCGCTTCGGCTTCTGGCAAAAACACTGCGTACATAGCAAGGTTGCGGTCATCGCCGCCCTTTTTGCGCAGGTCAGTCGCGGGCACGGATTGATCCACTGCCCAGCGCCATGTTGCCTTGCTGCTGGACCACAGATCCTCAGGCACAGCGCGATAGGCCATTGAGACGGACCCGTTCGAGGCCACCCCAAGCGTGCTGCCTTTGAAACTGTATTTGTTCTTGGAAAAGAGCGAGAACTTTTGCTCTTTCCAGGACTTGCTAAACGAAATTTGCCCTGCATGAACGGCAGGAGCAGCGAAGAGCGAGGCGATAAGCGCCAAAGTGATAATACGAGTCATCCGTCTTATCTGGCGCAGTCCTCGCTCACTTTCACTTAACGACTACGTGAGCGGCCCTTTTGAGAGCGCAATCATCTGATCCCAAAGCGCGCCCGGGACCTCTACAGGGTCTTGCAATTGCTTGTTTTGTCCCGGCATACGCGCGCCGTGATCTTCCCCGACAGCAGCGGCGAGCGCCTCAAGGCGATCAAAGAAGGCTCCGCTGGCCGCTGGATCAATCAGCAAGAAGAACTGGCCAAGCCCATGTGGATCGCCCTCTGGTGCTTTCAGCGG
>NZ_JBDWVM010000214.1:0-12928 GCF_039984035.1 Planktotalea sp.
TGACCTTGGTTATCGGCTGTATGGCCGCTTATGCACTGGTACGGTTCCGTTTCTTCGGGCGTGACACCGCATCACTGACGACATTGCTGGTACGCATGGTGCCGCCAGCTGTTCTGTTAGTTCCTGTTTTCGGCCTTTGGAACAACGAATTTTGCTTGGACCGCGACGGCCTAGTTGGAGGCTATATCCGCGAAACATTTGGCGGGCGCGGTGATGTTTGTCTTGCGGGCACCCACTCCGGTATCATTCTGATCTATGTTGCGATGAACTTGCCCTTCGTGATCTGGATTTTGCAAAGCTTCATCGTCCAGGTTCCAAAATCGCTTGAAGAAGCGGCGCGCGTTGATGGCGCTGGTCCGTTCCAAGTCTTTTTCATGGTGGTGCTTCCCCTGATCAAACCGGGTCTTGCCGCCGCTGCGATCTTTACCTTCCGCATCGCTTGGAACGAATACCTCTTGGCTTCGGCGCTTTCGGATCGTGACACACAGACAGTTCCGATCTTGATCGTGAACAACATGTCGGAATTCAATGTCGAATGGGGGGTCATCATGGCCACGGGTATGTTGCTCGCCATTCCGCCAATCATCTTTACTCTATTTGCCAGCCGCCAAATCATCACCGGCATGACAGCTGGCGCTGTAAAAGGGTAATCGATGCCAAAGGTAATTGTTCTTGCGACTGTCGCCACCAAATCGGAGGAAGCTGACTTTCTTGTCGCGCGTCTTGCGGATGCAGGCGTTCATGCACAGATCATCGATATCTCGCTCCAAGCCAATGGCGCCGTTCTCGGCGGTACCGACAAACGTATCGCGATGGAGCGCGCTGCGAAAACTGCCCTGATCCAAGTACAAACCGCCTGCGCGAAATCTGCCGAAGTCGTTGTCGCCATTGGCGGTGGTACGGGCGGTGAAATTGCTTTGCAGGTTTTGCGTGAATTGCCGATCACCTTTCCAAAAGTGATGGTCACGACATTGCCCTTCGATCCACGCGTGGCCGTAGCTGACAATTCGATCATCTTGGTGCCAACGCTCGCAGATGTGTCTGGCCTGAACGGTATGCTACGCGACGTTTTGGAAAACGCCGCTCTGATGACCGCCGGTCTTTGCCAAAAATCCCGCAAGGGCGAGCTAACCGACATTAAGCAATCTGTAGGTATTACCGGTCTAGGAGCGACTGAGGGCGCGATCAAACCACTGCTCAAGGTTTTTGCTGAGCAAGGTCGTGAAGCAACGGTGTTTCACGCCAATGGCTACGGCGGCGCAGCTTTTGCGAGGTTTGCAGACAAAAACGCATTTGATGCAATCATTGACCTTACCCCACACGAGTTGACGCGCATTCATCTTGCTGGCGTACACGCGACCATGCCCAACCGATTTTCTGCTGGCGGTGACCTTCCCCGAGTTGTGCTGCCAGGGGCATTGAATTTCATCGGGCTTGGTCAAAAGTCGTTGGTGCAATCCCATTACCTTGAACGTGCGCATTATGAACATTCGGGCTTATTTACCCATGTAAAACTGAACGCGGATGAAATGCGGCACGTCAGCAAGCAATTGGCGACCCACCTCAATACGTTGAGCGGCCCTTGCGCCGTTATTGTACCCATGGGTGGATTTTCACATCAGGACTGCAAAGGCGGTCCGATTGAAGATGCGAATTTGCGCAACGTTTGCTTGGAAACCCTGCAATCCAACTTGCGCGAAACGATCTCCATCACATCGATAGATGCCCATATTTTCGACCCGCTCATTACGGGCGAAATCATGAGCAAACTGGCAGAACTCTCTGCTTGAAAGGACCCAAAATGCACGATCTGAACGAAAAGAAAGACGCACTCATTGCGACTGCGAAACGCTGTTTTGATTTGCGCCTGCAAACTAATGCTGGCGGCAACCTGTCGGTTCGATTGGACAGCGCAGATGCAATTGTGATCAAACCGTCTGGCATCGGGTTCAATGAATGCACGCCGGACAATCTACAGGTGGTGCACTTAGATGGCACGATAGAACCGTCGCCCCATAAACCCTCTAAAGATCTGGATTTTCATCTCGACCTTTATCGCATTCGCCCAGATATCAACGCGGTGGTGCACTGCCACAGCCCTTGGGCAACGGGCTATGCGAGCGCTGGCATCGAAATTCCCTGCCTTACTGTGCAAACAATCGAAAAGATTGGCCGTATGCCCTTGATCCCTCTATCGCCCCAAGGCGGTCCGCAAACTGACAAGGAAATCAGCCCCTTCTTTGTGGATCAAAAAATCGTTGCCGCTGTCTTGGCAAACCACGGCACGATTGGTGTTGGCAATAACCTTATGAAGGCGCAGTATCTGGCGGAAATCATCGAAGAAACAGCGCATATTGCATTCGTGCGGGACACAGTCATGGCCGCTCATGGCAAGACGGCTGCAGACTTACCCCAATATGGCACAGCCGCTGATGCGCGTGCGGCAGGATAAACACATGACAAACGTTCTGGAAAAGCTCCGCTCCATGACCACTGTGGTGGCCGACACGGGAGACCTTGATGCCGTAAGGCGACTAAAACCTATCGATTGCACCACAAACCCCTCTCTTTGTTTAAAGGCATTTGACGACCCCGCTTCCCGCAGCTTGTTGAACGCTGAAATTAGCAAGGGCGAAGCCGCGGGGCATAGCCCAGCAGAAATTGCCAACGATTTACCCGTCGCGCTGGGAGCGGAATTGTCAAAGCTGGTGCCGGGGCGCGTGTCTACTGAAGTTGATGCCCGCCTGTCCTATGACACCCAAGCCTCGGTCGCGCGCGCGCATCAAATCATTGACGCCTATGCCCAGCGCGGAATTGATAAAGGACGGATCCTGATCAAACTGGCTGCTACATGGGAAGGCATTCAAGCCGCTCAAATTTTGCAGAAAGAAGGGGTCGACTGTAATCTAACACTGATCTTTTGTTTGGCGCAGGCTATCGCCTGTGCGGACGCTGGTGCACATCTCATTTCGCCGTTTGTTGGCCGGATCACAGATTGGCACAAGGCCGCGAACAACGTGAGCGACTTCACCCCGGAGAATGACCCCGGCGTTGCTTCGGTCCGCGAGATATTCAACTATTACAAGGCCCATGGGATCAACACGATCATCATGGGGGCGTCGTTCCGCAATACCGGTCAAATCAAAGCTTTGGCTGGATGTGACAATCTCACGATCTCGCCTGAGCTGCTCACGGAACTTGCCGCTGACAACAGTAACCTATCCTGCGCACTGGACGCGTCAGCAGTACCTAAAACGCCTTTGCTCAGCATGCCGGAGCAGGCATTTCGTTGGAATGTTGCACAGGACCGCATGGCGCACGACTTGCTCGCTGACGGAATTAGAAAATTCCATGCCGATTATGTTAAAATAGTCCGAAGACTGACTTAACTCGGTTTTTTCTGTTTCGAAGCACTCTCAACTTTGAAAGAGCCAACGGCGAATTCATTTGGCTCTTTCAAGATATTTGATCGCGCGTTTCGCTACCTATCCTCCCTTGAACATATCCGGACACTCCGTTTGCGACGAAATGTAAAATTGAGGACCTGAACCATTGATTCCGATGTGGTTTGAACCACCTCCTACCCAATGAGAAATTCCAACCCCACAATTCTTGCAGCGCAGTCAGATGCACTCGCATTTAGCACTAACAAAGGTGGCCACCCGTGAAGTTGCGCCTGATACTAGGGGATCAACTGAGCCCGACCCTCAGTAGCCTTGCTGATGTTGATGCGAACGATGACATCATCTTGATGTGCGAAGTGCGCGAAGAAGCGACTTATGTGAAGCATCACAAAAAGAAGATCGCTTTTGTCTTTTCAGCGATGCGCCACTTTGCCAGCACGCTGAGCGAACAAGGTTTGAAGGTTACTTACGTTAAATACGATGACCCTCAAAACGCTGGCAGCCTTTTAGGGGAAGTTAAACGTGCACTGGCGTTGCACGATGTCGCCGAAGTGATCGTAACAAGCCCGGGCGAATTTCGCCTACAAGAGGATATGTCCTGCTGGGCCGTAAAGCTGGGACTACCTGTCACAATCAGAGAAGATGACAGGTTTCTATGTAGCGCCGAAGAGTTTGCGGCTTGGGCGAAAGGGCGCAAACAATTGAGAATGGAATACTTCTATCGCGAAATGCGTCGCAAGTATTCGATCTTGATGAACCATGGCGAGCCGGTTGGTGGACAGTGGAATTACGACGCTGAAAACCGAAAACCGCCCGCGTCAGGTCTGGATATCCCCGATACGTTTCGAGCTAAGCCCGACGCCATCACCAATGATGTGATGGAACTCGTCGCCACTCATTTTCCAGACCATTTTGGCGACCTTTCACCATTTCACTATGCGGTCACGCGCGATCAGGCCTTGGTGGCGCTCAACCAATTCATTGAAAAACGCTTAACCCATTTTGGTGACTACCAAGACGCTATGATCCAATATGAACCATGGATGTATCACAGCCATATTGCCCTTTATCTCAATTGCGGTTTGCTTACCCCGCTGGAGTGTATTGAACGCGCCGAGAACGCTTATCACAAAGGGTTAGCGCCACTGAATGCTGTCGAAGGCTTCATCCGCCAAATCCTTGGATGGCGTGAGTATGTTCGCGGCATCTACTGGCTCAAAATGCCAGAGTATAAATCTGAGAATTTTCTGAGCGCCCAGCGCGCCCTACCTGATTTCTACTGGACCGCAGACACGCAGATGAATTGTCTTCGGCAATGTGTCTCTGAAACCAAACAAAACGCGTATGCCCACCACATCCAAAGGCTGATGGTGCTTGGGAACTTTGCATTGCTCGCGGGTATCGATCCAGATGCTGTGAATGATTGGTACATGCTGGTTTATGCTGACGCTTATGAATGGGTAGAGTTACCCAATGTGAGCGGCATGGTCCTTTTCGCTGATGGCGGCCAGTTGGCGTCAAAGCCCTATGCCGCGAGTGGTGCCTATATCAACAAAATGTCTAATTACTGCGGCGGCTGTAAGTACAAGGTGTCTGCAAAAAACGGCCCCACGGCTTGCCCGTTCAACTACCTCTACTGGGACTTCATCGCCCGCAATGAGGGTAAACTCAGGGGCAATCCGCGGATGGGGTTCATGTACAAAACGCTCGATCGAATGGGTGAAGAGAAACGCGAGGCGATCAAGGATGACACGCGCCGTTTCTTCAATGCGTTAGAGCAAAATGAAAAAGTCTGATCTACCCACGAAAACATGCGCGACATGCGCACGTCCCTTTGCGTGGCGCAAGAAATGGGCCACAGTTTGGGATGATGTCCGATATTGCTCTGAACGGTGCAGGAGATCACGAAACTTGGGATCATCTATGCGTGAGAGAAAAAATATGCAGGTCCCTCCGCCAACTTTCCCACCTGCCGAAGGCGTCATCTTCAACCCAACACGGCAAGCGGGTCTTGCGCGACTGAGCGCCTTCGCACCGCAGACAGGCCAGCATTATGCGTCGCAACGCAACTATGACTTCGGCCCTGAAAACCGCAGCACGGTCTCTGTTTTGTCCCCCTGGATCAAGCATCGCTTGATCACAGAGGAAGAGGTGCTGACACAAACCTTGGCGCACCACAGCCTTTCGAGCTCTATGAAGTTCGTCCAAGAAGTCTTTTGGCGCGGTTACTTCAAAGGATGGTTAGAGCAGCACCCAAGTGTTTGGCTCACCTATCAACGTGGTGTCACCGCAGGTTTTGCACAGCTCGGCCAGAACGAAGCCCTTAAGAGAGACTACACCGAAGCAATCGATGGCCGTACCGGGATCGCATGCTTTGATGCTTGGTGCGGTGAGCTGAAGTCGACGGGTTATTTGCACAACCATTCGCGCATGTGGTTCGCTTCGATCTGGATCTTTACGCTTCGACTGCCTTGGGAGCTTGGTGCGCATTTTTTCATGTGTCACCTGATCGACAGGGACGCTGCCGCGAACACGTTAAGTTGGCGCTGGGTTGGTGGGCTGCATACCAAAGGTAAGATTTATTTGGCCGATCCCGCCAATATTGCCGAATGCACAGGCGGCAGGTTTGAACCGATTGGACAACTGGCACAAACGGCAAACCCCTTGGAGGAAGAAGTAGAACACCCATTGGTGCCGCTACCCACCCCAACGCAGATACCTGAATTTGAGTATCTGCACTTAATCACTCCAGAAGACTGCCAAGCAGATAAGTGGATTTCTGGTAATTCTGTGGGCGCTCTGGGTCTTATGCCCAGCCCTGACGCCAACCAAAGCGCGCAGATCCATGCCTTCCAACACAGTGCAGTTAAAGATGCTGTTGCGCGGTGCTCACGCGACGCTGCAATCGCGAAAGTTTCAAAGACTTGGGCAGATGATATGATCCACGCCGCCGAGAGTGCGGGCATACGGCACATCGTGACGTCCCGAGCGGCTATCGGGCCAATCGCAACCGAATTAAGCCGTGCTGAGGATACGCTTCGTGCTGCGGGTATTAAGCTTTACCAAGTTCAGCGCAGGTATGATCGCACCGTTTGGCCCCATGCGAGCAAGGGTTTCTTCAAGCTAAAGAAGCAAATTCCTAAAATGCTTTCAGAACTCGAAATAGCACAACCGCACAGCTGACTTGCTTTCGACCAACATCCCGCTACCTGATGGGGATGAGCGCAAAAACAGACCTGAAACCGGAACATGTTAGTGACATCATTCAGATGGCACTGTCAGATCATATCAGCTTCAACGATATCCAAGCCCAATATGGGATTCCTGAAAAGCGGGTTAAAGCCTTAATGCGCGACACCTTAAAAACACGTAGCTACAAAGCATGGCGTAAACGCGTGCGCGCCTTTGGCGATCGCAGAGAAACCTACAAATAGCTGCTCAGATTATGACCCAAGCACCGCGCATAGTTTGGTTCAAACGCGACCTGAGAATTAGCGATCACGTTCCGCTATCTCTCGCAGCGGCGCCAGACGTGCCCATCATTCCGCTCTACATTGTCGAACCCGAATATTGGCAACAACCTTTCGCCTCTCGCCGTCATTGGCACTTTATCCATGATTGTTTGCGCGATCTTGATATCGAATTGGCAGGTCTAGGGCAGCGGTTAATCGTGAAGGTTGGTGACGCAAACAAGGTCATCAAACATCTCTGCCAGAGCCATAACGTGCAAGAAATCTATGCGCATGAGGAGACTGGCAACCTTTGGACCTATAAGCGCGACATCGATGTGCAAAACCTTTGTTCAGAAATGAGGGTCAAACTGCACGAGTTGCCGTCAAATGGCGTAGTGCGCCGATTGCGCAGTCGCGACGAGTGGTCAAACATCAGAAACACCCGCATGGCTGAACCAATTCAGCCCGCGCCCAAGACAATTACGCCATTCGCGCCCTGCACTACGGATGCTCTACCGTCCAAAAATGATCCAATGTTTGGCGATGCCCGAATTGGCGACGTGCAAACTGGCGGAAGGCAACAAGCGATCACCGACCTGCGCAGTTTCCTGAATATTCGCGCCCGTAGTTATCTCTATAACATTTCAGCTCCCGGTAACTCCGAAGTGCATTGCTCGCGCCTTTCGGCCCACCTCGCATGGGGCAGCCTTTCTGTTAAAGAAGTATCCCAATCCATTGCCAAGCGCCGCGCACAACTGTCTTTGGATGAAAAGAAGAGCTTTGGGCGAAACTTAAGTGCATTCGGGTCGCGTTTGGCGTGGCGATGCCATTTCGTGCAAAAGATCGAAGATCAGCCAGAAATTGAAACCCATTGCATGCATCCTGCCTTTGAGGGACTGCGTATAAAGGATCACAATGAGGCGCATTTCCAAGCATGGGCAAACGGGCAGACTGGCTATCCGTTTATCGACGCCTGCATGCGCAATCTCACAGCGCAGGGGTGGATCACCTTCCGAATGCGCGCCATGCTAGTCAGCTTTGCGAGCTATCAGCTTTGGCTTGATTGGCGGCGAACAGGACATCATCTGGCAGGCTTGTTCACAGACTATGAACCCGGAATTCATTACAGTCAGCTACAGATGCAATCTGGTGTTACGGGTATCAACGCGATGCGCGTCTATAATCCGATCAAACAGTCAACGGAACATGACCCATCAGGGAGCTTCATTCGCAAATGGGTTCCTGAACTTAGGCCTCTTTCTGATGAGTTCATTCACGAACCATGGAAGTTCAAAAAGACCTTGATTGATCATTGTGATTTCGAGTTGGGACGTGACTACCCACACCCCATTATTGACCATGCCGAGGCCGCAAAAAAGGCAAAGGACAGAATAATAGCGATACGTCGCGGCGTAGGTTTTCATACAACTGCAAATGCGGTCTTCGTCAAACTTGGAAGTCGTAAGCGGCCATCAACACGCAAGAAGAAAACCAATGCCTCGCCTACCGATCAACTATCGTTGTTCTGACAAAAGAGGCAGGGTGCCTTAAACGGTTTTGTGAGGCGGGCCTAGAGTTCTGCGAGCAATTTACGGAAATAGCTGATCGTTTCAGGAAGGCCGTCGTTCAATTCGATCTTAGGATTCCAGTTCAGTTCCTGCTGCGCCAATGTGATGTCAGGGCGACGTTGGCGTGGATCATCTGCTGGAAGATCAGAAAACACCAGCTGCGCTTTTGAGTCTGTCAGTTTCAATACAGCCTCTGCAAGCTCGCGGATCGTAAACTCGACAGGGTTCCCTAAATTGATAGGACCCGTAACAGTCTGATCCGTTTCCATAAGACGTATCAATCCGTCTACGAGGTCGTCCACATAACAGAACGAGCGGGTTTGCTGCCCATCCCCAAAAATTGTGATGGGGTCGCCCCCCAGCGCTTGAACGACAAAATTCGAGACAACCCTGCCATCGGCCTCGTGCATCCGTGGCCCGTAGGTATTGAAGATACGGGCAACTTTTATTTCGAGCCCTATCTGGCGGTGATAATCAAAGAACAAGGTTTCCGCGCAACGCTTACCTTCATCATAGCAAGAGCGAGGACCTAGCGGATTTACGTTCCCCCAATACGTTTCCGTTTGAGGGTGAACCAGCGGGTCTCCGTAGACCTCAGAGGTAGACGCTTGCAGCACTTTACACTTCAGACGTTTGGCGAGACCAAGCATGTTAATCGCGCCAAGTACTGAGGTTTTGGTCGTTTGAACCGGATCATGTTGATAGTGCACGGGAGACGCTGGGCAGGCCAAGTTATAAATTTCGTCGACCTCAATATACAGAGGAAAGGTCACGTCGTGCCGCATGAATTCAAAAAGAGGATTGCTGTGTAAATGATAAATGTTGCGTTTGTTCCCTGTGAACAGGTTATCCACACATAGAACTTCGTGGCCTTGGGCCAAAAGCCGGTCACAGAGATGGGAGCCTAAAAACCCAGCGCCCCCGGTCACAAGAATTCGTTTACGACTATCGTAAGTTCGCGTCATTTTAATGTTTCCTTGGATTGCTACGCGCGAGCGAGCACACAGGTTTGAAAATTGTGATGTTTGGGAATGATGTCTTCGATCTGTAAGAAACGACCCCAAGACGATTTAATATGATCAGTGCTGTGAAACGCTAAAGAGCGATACGGACCAGTTTCCGTCCAGCGGTAGGTTTGAACATCCCGTGTCATGGGATGCATCAGATCTTCCTTTAGATTTGGGTAACGCGCAATTTTTCCAGATATATGAGAGTTGGGATCTGAAGCCCCTTTACCCCAAGCCTCCCATGTTGGTTCCGTATGCACCGTCAAATATGCCAGTCCACCTGGCCGTAACACACGGCGGATTTCAGAAAGAAAGGCGCTTTCGAATGTGTCGAGGTGCGTAAAAACAGAAAATGCAGTCACAACATCAAAGTAATTGTCTTCAAATGGCATGCTCGGGAGCGCGGGCACAAAAACAGGCCGCACATTAGATGGCATATATTCAGTGAGCCAACGAATATGGCGTCCATTAACGTCCGAACCCCAGATTTCAGGCGTTTCACGTTGGCAGGCAAAATGCCGAAGAAAGCGTCCGCTTGCGCAACCAATATCTAGGATACGGTTGACCTCAACTTTCTTCGCATCGGCGGCGGAAAGGACTTTGTGGTAATCGCTCAAACCTGAAAGCCAATACTCCTCATCCATCCCAAGATTATAGTTCTCTCTGTCACGTGCTTGGGGAATGGGAAGGGTGTCCTTCGCGATCAAATCCGAGAGAGGGAGTGATCTAATATTCTGCGGTGCAGTTCCGTTCGGAATGGCCTTAAAAGCGCTAACATCCCATTCTGAAATCGCTGGGAGATTTTCAAAAGACGCGGCGTCGAGAGCGTTGACAGAGATGTCGTCTTCCCAGCGTTCTGGACGTTGCTCTGCATCGACTTGGGAGACCAAAGCCGCCTCTTGGACGACCGAGGGCGGCTGCTTTACTGCTTTTGCTTCCTGCTGCAGATCAGTCGGACGCGACAGATCGGTCATCGCGTCCAACCGCCCCGTTTCTCGCGCAGCGACAATACCAACCCGCGCCATCGGCTGGCCTTTACCCGTTTGCGGAGGATTGGACAGCCACATATATGTTTTGGCTTCAGGAAACCCGAGCCAACTTAAAATGTCTTTCAGGACCTGTGGACCACTAGGCAACCAGCTCAACCCATGAACACCGGACATCAGCTGCTCCACGCCTTCGCGTTTGTAGTGAAGCGCTGGGGCCTCAGGCACGCCATCCACGTAGAGACTGCAGCTTGTGTTCAAGAAAAGGAGCTCTTTGGTGCGATCCGCTGCATATTTCAAACCAGTGACCGGATCGGGCAAATGGTAAAATATTCCAGAAAACCAAGTGACGTCGAACTCCTGTTCACCAGCGCCGATCTGCATCAAATCTGCGACCTCGAACGTCATCTCGGTGCTGTCCGCTTCACGGTGTTTGGCAATGAATTTAGCTTGGTCGATCCAATGCTCACGAACATCAAAACCATAGGTTCTGCTCGCACCAGCATCCTTCGCAGCAAAGGAATATCCACCGCAATTACAGGCGCAATCCAGGAAACTACGACCCTCCATCCCGTTGGGCAGCAGGCGGCGCGTAGCGAAGTTGAACACGCGATGTGGATCAAGTGCCGAAACCACCTCGGTCGTCGAATCCGTATTCTTCTTAGCTTCAGTGAAAATACCGTTTTGTAGCTGAATGCGATGATGCCACGGCGCCATGTTTTGAATTTGTTCAAGAAGGTCGTTTTCTTTCATCGCTTTTCTTCTTTCTTACAATTCAATGTGCGAACGCCGCTTTAGGATCCCAAAAAGAAATGAAATCCTTGGCTACGGGGTTCATTCGAGTAAGTGCCTCGACGGTTCCTTCGTCAGATAGTGTAAGATCTTTGAGGTATGGAAGTGCCTGATAGAGCATGTCCAAACCGATCTTTGTGTCTGTTTCCACGGCCTGCAAGGGGTAGGCCAAAGGTCGTATTTGCTTAGGCGAAACGAAACGCAAGGTATTCAGCAGCGTCACTGTCTTTGGTCTAGGCTTCACAAGCAGTTGCGACACGAGAGTCGCGCGGGAAGCGATGTTGTTCTCGTCAGGCTGGTGATGCCGAACACGATGCCCCATCTGCCTGAGTTGTGCAGCAACGGCCTCTGCTTCGTTTTCAAATCGCCCACCTATCAATGCGACATCTAAAGATGCCTGATCACTCGTAATTACGCCTTGCTCGAACAGCTCTAAATCCTCAAGAGAGGCGTTCATAACCACCAAATGATCAGGCGAGACAGGCGGCGCGAGCTCGGGCCACCCGCTCTCAGGGGCCTGCGCGTTTTCCTGCATAAGCTCGTAGAGATCTTTTTGATAACTGAAGTAGTCCCAATCTTTTTTGATTTTCTCAATCGCATTGAACGACTGCGTCTGACCCAGTTCTGGGTTTTCTACATATGACAAAATGGTTCGCGCCATCGCTGCAAGATCGTACATGTCAACAATCTGACCGCAATCATCACCAATAAGCTCTGGCGCTCCGCCACCATTTTCGAAGGCAACCACGGGCAAACCGCAAGCCAAGGCTTCGTGAATGACACATGGGAAAGGATCTGCACGCGCTGTCAGAAGGAACAAGTCACCACCTAAGAAAACCTGCTCAATCTCAGAGGTGGACGGCATGAAACGTACCTTTGCCTCCAGACCATTAATCTTGATCGCTTCTTTCGGGTATCCAAAAGAGGGATCAGGTTGCCCATACCATAGGAAATAGAGCGGCTTATCCTTTGGAACCTGTTCCAAACAAATCTTCGCCGTATCAACAAAGAGATCGCCCCCTTTGCGAACATCCATTGTGCCAACGTTCAGAACGACAAACGCGTCTTCCTCAATCCCCAAGCTTTCGCGCAACAAACGCCGGCACCGCGTGCGATCCAGAGTGCCAAACTCATCAGTCAAAAGACCTTGTCCGCGCACCCATGCCTTTGACATATCCATGTCCGAAAACAGGGATGCCGCCTTCTTTACGAACTGCGAGGGGAAAACGACCTTTTCGGAAACTTCACCAAATTGAGTAAACTTCTCTGGTGGATAGTAGGCTGCTACCTCATGAATGAGCGAGATAACGGGGATTCCTTGGCGCTGAAGGCCTTGTGCGATACGCAAAGATTCCGCCGAGTTTACGAGCGCACAAACGGGACGGTTATTTTTAAAAACTCCCTCTTCGTTAAAAAGCCTCGATATTTCAGACAAAGCCTCTTCGTCTGAAAATCCGGCATTATAACGCGGTTTAGACATTACGTGGGTATGCGAAAGCGCCTCGAACTCATTGAGCCGCTCGCCGCCAGTATCCAGAATTGAAAAGCACTCGAAATCACCGCTCTGACTAAACATCTCGAGCAAACGCAAGATAATCGCCGGAGCCCCCGTTCGCGAGGCGTCATGGCTTACAAAAATCAGACGTGGCTTATATTGCAGACCAGACTCGAGATAAGCATCAAAAGGCGCGTTCTCATAATGTGATGATTGATCAAGGG
>NZ_JBDWVM010000215.1:0-17135 GCF_039984035.1 Planktotalea sp.
CACTGACGCTTTCCTAGCTGCAGTTCGTCGCCTCGCAGGCGACCAGCAACCCCGTGTGTGGTCGCTGGTCGTCTCTGTTTTCGGAGATCTTGCTCCGCAAGGCGACGCGCTCTCTGGTGCAATCCTAAGTGATATTCTTTCGCCTGTTGGAATCCGCCCCGAAGCCATGCGCGTGGCTTTGCATCGTTTGCGCAATGACGGTTGGATTGACACCAGCAAACGTGGGCGCGAAGCCTTTCACGTGCTCAGCAGCGAAGGCATCAAACAAAGCGCAATCGCGAGTGGGCGCATCTATGCGTCTGTGCAAAACGCGCAAACCAAATGGCATATTCTCTGCTACCCCCCTGCCCTCGCCAGCGACGAACATGTGCGCTCTGATAGCATGGTTCAGAAAGGCTACGTTCCAATTGGGTCGGGCACCTATCTTGCCAACGGTGCAAGCACTGAGCAGGGAAGCGAGGCGCTTGTTTTGCAAGGTGAACTCGGCGCTGTTCCAGATTGGGTGCGCCAATCACTCATTTCTCATGAACTCAACACCGCGTTTGAGGACCTATTTACGACGCTGGGGAGCCTCGCCCTACAAAGTGATACGACTGCAACTCTTACAGCCGCGCAAATCGCAACGCTTCGAACTCTGATCGTGCATCGCTGGCGCAAGCTTGTGCTGAAAACCCCCAATGTACCCGACGCGCTTTTAGGCAACGACTCAAGTGTACTGACCTGTCGCGCTCAAGTGATGGACGCCCTCAGTCACCTGCCAAAACCAAAGGTTTCCGATCTATCCGGCAGCGCGCTCTGACGCGAGCAGGGCAGCAAGCCCGCTTCGGTAATCAGGATATCGCAACTTCACCCCCAGCTCATCTTTGATAAGGTTATTGCGCACGCGTTTGCTCTCCGCATAAAAGCTGCGCGCCATCGGGGTCATATCAGCCGTTTCAAAATCAACAGCGGGTGGCAAAGGTAGCTCCAAAAGCTCGGCTGCATGGGCAATCACGTCCTCAGGCGGGGCTGGATCATTGTCACACAGGTTATAAACCGCGCCGATGTTGGGTTGCGTGATCGAGGCAGCGAGCACCTGCGCTATATCTTCCACGTGAATACGGCTGAACACTTGATTCTTTTTGATGATCCGCCGTGCCGTTCCTGCACGGACCTTTGCAAAGGGGCCGCGACCAGGGCCATAAATGCCCGCAAGGCGGAAAATATGCAGCGGCAAATCTAGTATCGCTTGCCACTCAGCCTCTGCATCCACACGCATCTGCCCGCGCTTTGTGGAGGGTTTGAGCGAGCTTTCTTCATCCACCCAATCCCCCTGCGCATCGCCATAAACGCCCGTCGTCGAAAGATAACCGACCCATTCGAGATGCGGCGCGCGCGCTGCAATCTCCGTCCGAAACGCATTCAAGACAGGATCACCTTCGCTATTCGGACCTGCCGAAATCAACAGATGCGTAGCCTTTTCCAACTCACGTCGCACGTCTTCGCCCTGCAAATCTTCATTCGGCCAAATCATTGGCGTCACGCCATCGCTTTGATGCGCTTTCGCCTTGTCCTCAGACCGTGTCGTGCCTGCAATGGTGAACCCCTGCGCAAGCAAGAGCGGCGTTAACGCACGCGCAGAATAGCCGTGCCCGAAAGAGAGAAGATGTTTTGTCATGCCTCTTATCTGTCGCGCAGCACAGTCACTTGCAAGGTGCGGATTGTCCTAGCTTGAATAATTAGAACCCTCATCATCAAGGATTGCCTTGAGCTCTGCCAAATGGCGCTCATCCTGCTCTGGATATTCTTCCAATTCCTGCGCTGTCTTTTCCGCGATTTCATCGGACAAGACTCGCAAAGGCTGACCCGTTTGGAGCGCACGAATGTAGGTTTCGCAGGACCTCTCGAAATAGAACAAGCGGTTAAAGGTTTCAGCGACCGTCTTGCCAATAATCATGATGCCATGGTTGCCCATGACCATCACCTTCTTCTTTGGATCATCAAACAGCTTCGCACAGCGCTCGCCCTCTTCCTCGAACGCCAAACCACCGTAGTTTTCATCAATGACCACACGGTTAAAGAAAGTCGCGGTATTCTGATCAATCGGTGGCAACCTGCTATCAGCGAGCGACGCAAGCACTGTCGCAAAGATCGAATGCACATGCATCGCGCATCGCGCCTCAGGGCAATAACGATGCATACCACCGTGCAACCCCCACGCTGTTGGATCGGGCGCGTCTGGACCCTTCAACGTTTCGGGATCATTCGCATCAACAACGATCAGATCGGAGGCCTTCACACGACTGAAATGCACCTGATTGGGGTTCATCAAAAACCGCGTTCCATCCTCATTGATCGCAAGAGAGAAATGATTGGCCACGCCTTCGTGCATATTTAGCCGAGCGGTCCAACGAAACGCCGCGGCGAGATCGACACGTTCTTGCCAGTTATCCATGTTGGGACGAATGTTCATACTGCGGCTCTTTCTTCTGCGTTCAAAATACGGGATGGGACCCACGCATATCCGTTTTCACACAAGATATAAGCTTCGCGCAGTCCATGGGGTTTATCTGTTGGCTTTTGCAGCACATGTGCGCCTTGCGACTTGGCCTTGGCTACGGCCTCATCAGGGTCAGTCATATAAAGGCGAAATTCAGCGCCAGCACCGCGCGCGCCTGCTTCCGGTAAGAGGCTCGGCAGAGGATGGGAATGGTATGTGCCGTCACTGTGAAGCTGAAACACCTGATCGCCATATGTCATGATCGCGAAATCTGCCGTCACGCGATGCCCTTTCATACCAAAGACCGTCTTAAGGAATTCCGCCTGCGCCAGCACATCGCGCACGAGGATATTTAACCCCAGCCCTGTGAGAGATGCGCCGAAATCCTCGGCGCTCACTGTTTCGTAATCCATCCGATTTCTCCGATACACATTGCAATCAGATGCTTGAACATCAGAGGCTTGCGTGTCAACTTTGGACATGAGCGAAACGCATTTCAAAACATGGGCGCAAAGCGCGCCAAGGTTGGTCGCCGTTGCAGCAGGACGCGCAGCCGCAGACCTCGTGATCAAGGGCGGCACATGGGTCAATGTGCACACCCGCGAATGTCTCGAAAATCATGACCTCGCGATTGCGGATGGGCGCTTTGCCTATTGCGGGCCTGACGCATCCCATTGCATCGGACCTGAGACCGAAGTGATCGACGCAAACGGGCGCTACATGATCCCGGGTTTGTGTGATGGACATATGCATATCGAAAGCGGCATGCTCACCCCTGCTGAATTTTCCCGCGCTGTGATTCCGCATGGCACCACGTCGATGTTTACCGATCCGCACGAGATCGCCAATGTGCTCGGCCTTGAGGGCGTACGCATGATGCATGACGAAGCGTTGATGCAACCGATCAACGTTTTCACACAAATGCCATCCTGTGCCCCTTCCGCGCCTGGACTTGAAACAACTGGCTTTGAAATTTCTGCTGAGGACGTAGCCGAAGCCATGGCTTGGCCGGGGATCATCGGCCTAGGCGAAATGATGAATTTCCCGGGCGTCGTGAATGGCGATCCGCAAATGCTTGCTGAAATGGCCGCGACACAGAACGCGGGAAAAACCGTCGGTGGGCATTATGCATCCCCCGATTTAGGTCCAGCCTTCCACGCATATGCCGCTGGTGGCGCTGCCGATGACCACGAGGGCACCTGCGAGGCCGACGCCATCGCGCGCACGCGGCAAGGCATGCGCCACATGATGCGCCTTGGCTCTGCGTGGTATGACGTGGAAAGCCAGATCACTGCGGTCACAGAAAAGGGCCTCGATCCGCGCAATTTCATTTTGTGCACCGATGACAGCCACTCTGGCACTATCGTGAACGAGGGTCATATGAACCGCGTCGTGCGCCACGCTATTGAATGCGGCTGTGATCCCTTGATCGCGCTGCAAATGGCCACGATCAACACGGCAACGCACTTTGGGTTGGAGCGCGAACTCGGCTCCATCGCACCGGGTCGCCGCGCAGATGTAATTTTGACCTCCGATCTAAAAGCATTGCCAATCGAACATGTGATTGCACGCGGCCAAACCGTAGCGCGCATGGGAATTTGCGAGGCGGAATGCCCTCACTTCGATTGGCCGCGCCATGCACGCGGCACTGTCAACATGGGCCCCGCCAAGTCAGCCACTGACTTTGAAATCAAAGCACCCGAAGGCGCCAACACAGTGCGCGCCAATGTCATCGGCGTCGTTGAAAACCAAGCGCCGACCAAAGCGCTCAAAGCGGATTTACCAGTTACAAACGGATTGGTTGAAACCACGGATCAAAGCGACATCTTCCAAATCGCTCTCGTTGAACGCCACCGCGCGATAGGAACAGTGGTTAATGGCTTCGTTTCCGGCTTTGGTTATGAGGGACCAATGGCAATGGCCTCCACCGTCGCCCATGACAGCCACCATATGATCGTTGTCGGCACGGACCGCGCCATGATGGCAGCCGCTGCGAACCGCCTGTCAGACATTGGCGGTGGCATCACAGTTTGGAAAGACGGCGAAGAACTCGCGCTGGTCGAGCTGCCCATCGCGGGCCTGATGTCAGATCGCCCCGCGGCCGAGGTCGCGCGCAAAGCCGAAGACATGGTCAAAGCCATGCAAGACTGCGGCTGCACCTTGAACAACGCCTACATGCAACATTCACTTTTGGCTTTGGTGGTCATTCCTGAAATCAGGATTTCCGACCTCGGCCTCGTGGATGTCACGAAATTCGAATTAACGCCGCTTTTTGATAACGCGGACACTTGAGGTACCCATGACGCAAAATTCAGTAGTGACCCCGAAGGTCCACGATACGGAAAACTACCGCGACCCAAAGGCTGCGGTCGCTCAGTTGATCAAACTCTACGACACCGCGACATCATTCCTCTGCGAAAAATTCGCGGAAGCAATGGTCGAGGGACATCCGGGTCATCGCTACCGCGCGTTCTATCCAGAAATTCGCATCACGACGACGACCTTTGCGCAGGTTGATAGCCGCCTGAGCTTTGGTCACGTCTCATCCCCCGGCACACACGCGGCGACAATCACGCGCCCTGATCTTTTCCAGAAATATCTAGAGCAGCAAATCGGCCTCTTGATCGAAAACCATGACGTTTCAGTCAAGATCGGTGTGTCCGACACGCCCATCCCAGTCCACTTTGCCGTGGCAAACGATGCCAGCATTTCCGTGCCTCAAGACGGCGCAGCAGAATTCATTCTGCGCGATGTTTTTGACGTGCCAGACCTCAGCACCACAAACGATGACATCGTGAACGGCACGCATAAATTGCCTGAGGACGGAACTGAACCGTTGGCGCCTTTCACAGCTCAGCGCGTTGACTATTCACTTGCACGCCTTGCGCACTACACGGCGACGGACCCAAGCCATTTCCAGAACCACGTTCTCTTCACAAACTACCAATTCTACGTTTCCGAATTCGAGGCCTATGCACGCGCACAAATGGCCGATCCAAAGAGCGGCTACACAAGTTTTGTGAGCACCGGAAACGTCGAAATCACTGATCCAACAGAGGTGATTGAACCCACGCTCAAAACGCCGCAAATGCCAACCTATCACCTCAAGAAAGAGGACGGCAGCGGCATCACATTGGTCAACATCGGTGTCGGCCCCTCCAACGCCAAAACCGCCACTGATCACGTTGCTGTTCTGCGCCCCCATGCTTGGCTTATGGTTGGGCATTGTGCAGGCCTTCGCAACTCGCAAAGCTTGGGTGATTTTGTCCTTGCCCACGCGTACTTACGCGAGGACCGCGTGCTTGATGATGACCTGCCCGTTTGGGTGCCAATTCCAGCCCTTGCCGAGATGCAAATCGCGCTGGAAGAAGCCGTCGCAGACGTCACAAAGCTCAAAGGGTATGACCTAAAACGCATCATGCGCACAGGTACAGTTGCCTCGGTCGACAACCGCAATTGGGAACTGCGCGATCAAGACGGCCCCGTGCAGCGCCTGTCCCAATCTCGTGCGGTCGCGCTTGATATGGAAAGCGCAACAATCGCCGCAAATGGTTTCCGCTTCCGCATCCCTTACGGCACGCTTTTGTGCGTCTCTGACAAACCTTTGCACGGTGAATTGAAGCTGCCGGGCATGGCATCTGACTTTTACACAACACAGGTTGCACGCCATTTGATGATCGGTATTAAGGCGATGGAGACTCTCAGCGGTATGCCGCTTGAGCGCATCCAAAGTCGGAAATTACGCTCATTTCACGAAACAGCCTTCCTTTGACTCGGCGGAAACTTGCAAAAACGCCTATTTTTCGCACTTTTTTGCACCACAATCCGTTGTGCTAAGGGTCAAGATGACGTTAGATGCATCCTCAGAGGCCCAATATACGGGCAGTAAAGGGAGACCATGAACATGGCAAAACCAATGACAAAAACTCAACTGGTCGCTGCACTGGCTGAAGAAATGGGCGCTGACAAGAAAGCTGCAGGCGCAGCACTAGATTCAGTATGCGCACTGATCACACGTGAAGTATCCGGCGGCGGCGCTGTGACACTTCCTGGCGTTGGCAAAATCTACTGCCGTGAGCGTCCAGAGCGTATGGTTCGCAACCCAGCAACGGGTGAGCAAATCAAAAAAGAAGCAGACAAGGTTGTTAAAATGACAATCGCCAAAGCGTTGAAAGACAGCGTTAACGGCTAACTCTGTTTCAGAGATGATTTACGAAAAGGGTCGCTCAATCGGGTGACCCTTTTTTAATTTGGGAAAACGCCTTGGATATACGTGCATTATTGATGGGTTTGGCTTTTGCCTTGATGTGGTCAAGCGCCTTCACCTCTGCCCGCATAATCGTGCAAGATGCACCGCCAATTGCCGCCCTCAGCTTGCGGTTTTTTGTGTCTGGCGTTGTAGGCGTTTTGATCGCAAAAGCGCTTGGTCAAAACTGGCATTTGACGCGCGCGCAATGGATCACCGTCTTCGTCTTTGGCCTGTGCCAAAATGCGCTCTATCTCGGTCTGAATTTCTACGCGATGCAAACGATCGAAGCTTCGCTCGCCTCTATCATCGCATCGGCTATGCCGTTGATGGTTGCAGGTGCCGGTTGGCTGTTCCTAAAGGAGCGTTTGCCCCTGCAAGGGGTCATCGGCCTGGTGATGGGAATCGTAGGTGTCTTCTTGATCATGGGCGCGCGCTTTAGCGGCAATGCTGATCTGCTTGGCATGGGACTTTGCATCATTGGCGCACTCGCATTGAGCGTCGCTACGCTCGCAATGCGCGGTGTTTCTTCAAGCGGCAATTTGTTGATGATCGTCGGCCTGCAAATGTTTGTCGGCGCCTTCGTGCTCGCCATTGTGTCGGCCTTTACCGAGACGCTCACTTACAGCCCATCAACCAAACTGACGGTCGCTTTCCTCTACACAACGCTTGTACCGGGCGTCCTTGCGACTTTCGTCTGGTTTAGCCTCGTAGAACGGATTGGTGCAGTACGTGCATCAACCTTCCACTTCCTCAACCCCTTCTTTGGTGTTGCGATCGCCGCGCTCCTTTTGGGCGAAGCCATCGGCGCAATGGACATCGTGGGCGTCGTCATCATCACCGTGGGGATTTTGCTGGTTCAATTGTCCAAACAGAAACCCACAAAAAATTGAACACCTGAACAGAGCTGAGGGCTTACGAGACAGGCTCTAATATTCTAATCCCTGCATATGGAATTAATATTTGCATATGGCGCGGGCTTGCTGACGCTGATTAACCCTTGCGTCTTGCCAGTCCTGCCAATCGTCTTGGCGACTGCGCTTCAAGCAAGCCGTTGGGGGCCTTTGGCCCTCGCTGCAGGGATGAGCCTGTCATTCGTCGTGCTCGGCGTTGCCGTGTCCGCCTTTGGGCGCGCTGTGGGCCTTACGGCCGATGACATCGCCCAAGCTGGTGCTGTTTTGATGATCCTCTTCGGAATTGTCCTGCTGGTGCCACAAGCCTCTGCGCTGTTTTCAACAGCCACTGCTGGTGTGGCAGCCCGCGCGGATAGCGGCCTTGATGATATCAATCGTAGTTCACTCTCCGGACAATTCGTTGGCGGTATGCTTCTCGGCGCAGTCTGGTCGCCCTGTGTCGGCCCAACCTTAGGCGGCGCAATCTCCCTAGCCAGCCAAGGCGAAAGCCTGCTCCGCGCAACTGCAATCATGCTTTTCTTCGCGCTCGGCATTTCCACAATTATCGTCGTGCTCGGATATGGCGCACGATCAGCCCTTCAAAAGCGACAGGCCGCAATGCGCCGTTTCGCAACCGCCGCGCGCCCGGCTCTTGGCGCGGTATTCATTGCTGTCGGTTTAATGCTGTTCTTCAAGTGGCATTACGTTATTGAGGGCTGGCTACTGAATATTATGCCAATTTGGCTGCAAGATTTATCAGTCATCATTTAGTTTTTTGAATAGGTGTTAACACGATGGACCGTAGAACCTTTTTCCTGACAAGCGCTGCATCCCTTGGCTTAACATCAACGCCCATCCTCGCAAGCCCACTGACCTACACACCGAACCTGCACCGAGAGCATCTCAACAACGGAGAAACCGTGATCCTGTTCTTCAAGGCAAGCTGGTCAGGCACCTGTGCAGCCCAAGAAGAAGTCCTTGAGACGCTCAAATCCCAAGACCCGAGCTACGAGCAGAATATCACCTTCATCGACATTGACTGGGACACCTACGGCCCCTCTGTCATGGCGGATCGGATGAAAATCACGCGCCGCTCCACCCTTGTTGTCCTAAAGGGTAAACGCGAGATTACCCGCCTCGTGGCGGATACATCCGAGCGAAACATCAAAAAGCTCTTAGACAGCGCGCTGAATGCGGCAAGAAACGGCTAGGCAGAAAGACCTGCTGCCGAGCGAATGTACCCCGTATGAACACCGCGCCAATTGGTGATCGGCGCATTCATGCGCTTCAGCGTCGCTGGATGCTGTGCATCCAAAACGCCCAAACGCACGAGCAAAGCCGCAATCGCACATTCTGCGCCGCGCGTGGCACCGTCCATAACCTTTAGTGCGATGCCAAGCTGCTGTTCGGGCAGGATCGCAACATAAAAGGCTTCAGCGCCTGTTTTAATGGCAACCCGCCCGCCCATCGCGCGCATCAATTCGGTGCAGGCTCTGGTCTCACCCGCGACCAACTCAGGATGAAGTGCCATCGCTTCCGTCAATCGCGCGGCCGCGGAACTGACCGTATCAGACCGCGTATGCGCCGATGCAAAGAACCCCATCGCCCGTGCCATTCCATGAAGCGTCGTCGCATGATTAGGGGCAGAGCACCCATCAATGCCAAATCCGGGCGAAGTCACCATGGTGGTTTCTTCGAACGCATCGAGACAAGCCTTTTGCAGCTCATGGGCAGGATCAATATACTCAGGCCCAGCGCCCAAGTGCTTGTTAAGCGTCAGAAAGCCAGCATGTTTACCCGAACAATTGTTGTGAATCTGGCAGGGGCTTTTGTCGGTCTTGATAAGATTCGTCTTAGCCGGTTCATCATTGGGCATTTGCGGACCGCAGCGCAGATCACCCTCAGAAAGCTCCAAGTCATCCAACCAACGCGAAACACGGTCCGTATGAATGGCAGCCCCATCATGCGAGGCACAGGCCAGCGACAATTGTTCTGTGCTCAAACCGGCCAAATCCGCTGCGCCAGAAGTGATCAAAGGCAACGCTTGTATCATCTTTGAGGACGAGCGCGGCAGCACGATTTCCTCCGCATTCCCCCACGCTTCTACAATTTGCCCAGCGCCATCACAGATCACCGCATGGCCCATATGAACACTCTCAAGGAATTCGCCGCGCCAGATCTCGGCCAAGGGGGCTGGTGCAGACATGTTTCATTCCTTATTATGAGCGGCGAAAAAGTGCCAAGTGTGCATTCACCTGTGGTGGATTTCAGGCTAATGTGCTTTTGTCGAGAAGAAAATACATCGCAGAGAACCGTCGGCTACAGGCGCGCGTTGTACTTTAATATTGAGGCTTCGGACAGCTTGGAGGCTGGACAGATGAATTCATGGATTAAGCGCACCGGATTGGCAGCGGCGATGGCCCTTGCAGCGAGCGGCGCATTTGCTCAATCACAAAGCACAAACCGTGTGGGCGCAAATACAGACTGGAGCGTTTTCGTCGAAGACAATCCAAAGGAATGCTGGAGCGTTTCTTCGCCCAAAGAAACCGTCAACACTCGCGGTGGACGCGTTGTTGCGGTGAAACGGGGTGATATTCTGCTCTTTGTCTTTAACCGTCCCGGATCTGGTGTTTCAGGTCAGCTGACCTTTACAGGCGGTTATCCATTTGCCAGCGGCTCTACAGTGAACATGAACATCGGTGGGACGCAGTTCGAACTGTTCACGGATGGAGAATGGGCATGGCCTGCGTCACCTGCAGATGACGCCAAAATCATCACCGCAATGAAACGTGGCAGCAGCGCTGTTCTGACTGCACGCTCTGGCCGCGGCACAGAAACCAAAGATACCTTCTCTCTGCTGGGCTTCACCGCCTCTGTCGAAGACGCAGAGAAGCGCTGCCAGTAAACGGCAATGGAATGGGTCAAGATCATCCACTTGCTCTGTATCATGGGGTGGATGACATCTATCTTCGCAGTGCCGCGCGCATTGATTTACTGGAAACGTGAATACGAGCGGCTTGGCGAAAACGGCCCGCTGGGTGATCTCACATTTCGGCTCTATCGCTTTTCGAATATGCTCAGTGTGATTGGCGTTCTGGCCGGTCTTTGGCTTGCATGGGATTGGGGTTTTCCCACATGGAGCCTGATCAAGCTCGCAATCGTTGCAGGGCTAATTGTTCAATATGAATACACAGGGCGTATGGTAAAACGCGCACAGCAAGGCATCTTTAAGGAAAGCGATTTCTTCCTGCGCGTCTACAACGAATCCAGCGTATTCGTTGTGATTGCCATACTTTGGCTCGTGGTAAGCAAACCCTTCTAGGAGCAATCTGATGGCCGACACTGTTTTGAAAGGTCACTGCCTCTGCGGCGCTTGCACCTTCGAACTCATTGGTCCTCACAACTTCATCGGACATTGTCACTGCGAAAGCTGCCGCCGTGCGACGGCCTCCCCGTTCACGACATGGATAGGTCAGCAAAACGGCCGTTGGGCATGGACCGGAACGGCCCCAGTGCCTTTCGAAAGCAGTGCAGGAAATGAACGAGGGTTTTGCAGCACTTGCGGCTCGCCCATGTACTTTCGCACGGATCGGTTCCCGAATGAGGTGCACTTTTACGCCGCGCTTTTGGATGATCCCAACACCGTCACCCCAGAGGCGCAGTATCACGCGGATGAGATACTGGATTGGACACACAGCGCGCTCGATCAACCTAAAAGCTGACTAACGTCACCTTTTGCATTGTCGTTGATCTAGTGTATAGCGCGGCAACACCTCAAAAAGGCGACTCTCCCATGACGGCCACTGCTCCGATCACACAAGACGTTATGACAATCCCCCGTAAGGCTGCAGAAGGCCCAACCAATCTTGTCGGATTGACTCGTCCCGCCATGCGCGATGCGCTGATCGAAATCGGTACACCCGAGAAACAAGCCAAAATGCGCGTTGGTCAGATTTGGCAATGGATTTACCAATGGGGTAAACGCGATTTTGAAGAGATGACCAACCTCTCCAAAGCGTTCCGCGCGCAATTGGCAGAGCACTTTGTGATCGAGGTTCCCGAAGTCGTAACGCGCCAAATTTCCGAAGATGGCACGCGCAAATATCTGGTGAAAATCGCAGGCGGTCACGAAGTCGAAATCGTCTACATCCCTGAAACGGATCGCGGCACGCTTTGTGTGTCTTCGCAAGTGGGTTGCACCCTCACCTGTTCCTTCTGCCACACAGGCACACAGAAACTGGTACGCAATCTGACCGCCGGCGAAATCATCGGCCAAGTCATGGTTGCACGTGATGATCTGGATGAATGGCCCGAACAAGGCACGCGCACCGATGCGCCGCGCCTTCTCAGCAACATCGTTCTGATGGGCATGGGCGAACCGCTTTATAACTTTGAAAACGTGCGCGACGCTATGAACATAGCGATGGATCCAGAGGGCATTCAACTGTCCCGCCGCCGCATTACGCTATCGACCTCGGGCGTTGTGCCAGAGATCGCGCGCACGGCGCAAGAAATCGGCTGCCAACTGGCAATCAGCTTCCACGCGACCACAGATGAGGTGCGCGACAAGCTGGTGCCGATCAACAAACGCTGGAACATCGAAGAACTGGTTGAGGCCCTGCGCGCTTATCCTAAAGTCTCCAATTCCGAACGCATCACGTTCGAGTACGTCATGCTCGATGGGATCAACGACAGCGACGAAGACGCGCATCGTTTGGTCAAACTCATCAAGGGCATTCCCGCCAAGATCAACCTGATCCCCTTCAACGAATGGCCTGGCGCGCCGTACAAGCGTTCCTCCAACAACCGCATCCATCGCTTTGCGGACATTATCCACCGCGCCGGATATTCGTCGCCGATCCGCAAACCGCGCGGCGAAGATATCATGGCGGCCTGTGGCCAGCTCAAATCAGCGACAGAGCGCGCGCGCAAATCCCGCAAACAAATTCAGGCTGAAGCTGGGCTTTAAACCTTAGCACCGTAACGCGCGAGGAACGTCTCAACGGCGCCTTCTATCAGGCGATCAATCTCGGCTTGCGTAAACTTTGATTGCACTTGGAACAGTAGTTTCGGGAAAACCTCGGCTTTGCAGAGCTCAGAGAATTGATCGATGGCGAGCGTGACATCCGGCACCACCAGTTCACCGCGCTCAATCGCTGCTTCAAAATAGGGCGTCATCTTCACACGAACCATCATCGGACCACTGTCGTAGAAAGCCTGCCCAAGTTCGGGAAAACGTTCGGTGGCAAGGATACTCATGCGCAGCATACGTTGTCCGAATTCGGATGTCATAAAGCCAAGCATATGACGCGCCGCTTCTGTCAAAACCACCATCGGCGGTGCACTCTCGTCAATGTACTGCATCGCCAGATCAGCTTGAGATTTGCACTCTGTTTCCATCACGACCAAGAAAAGATGCTCTTTATCGGGAAAGTAGCTGTAGACTGTCGCCTTGGAAACGCCGCTCACTTTGGCCACATGGTCCATATTGGCCGCATCGAAACCTTCCGCGAGAAACACTTCACGCGCGCCTTGCAGAACTTGATCAAATTTGCGGCCCTTACGGATCACAGAGCTCTGCACATTCATGAGTCTCTCCCAACATCAGAGCAAACTACAGGTTTTGCATGCCTCTAAGCAAGTCATCTTGCAGATGCGTCACCTAGTTTTGATAACCTCACGCTTTTTGCGCCTCGCTTAGGTGTAAATCAACGGGCTAGCACCTTGCCCCGTTCAAACGTGCAAGTTACTGCTAAGGCAATGCTGGATATTTTCCTACAAACACTGCCTTTCTTTGCAATCATTGGTCTGGGCTACGGCGCGGGGCGCACAGGTGCGTTCACACCTGAGGCAACGGCATATCTAACAAAATTCGTGTTCTACTTCGCGCTTTCCGCGATGTTGTTTCGTTTTTCGGCGAACTTGTCGCTGGGCGAAGTCTGGAACGGTCGCCTCGTCGTTGCCTACCTTTGGGGCACGGCTTTTGTTTACGGGATCGCAACGATCGTTGCGCTGCTTCGTGGTCAAGGCATGCGCCGAACAGCGGTCGAAGCGCAATGCGCCGTTATCGGCAACGCCGGTTTCCTCGGTGTGCCGATGTTGGTACTGCTCTTGGGGCAAGCTGCGATTGGCCCCGTGATGCTGGTACTCGCCGTTGATCTCATCGTCTTTTCCAGCTTGATCGTCATCTTGATGTCCATCGCAAACGAAGGGCGCCTTGATCTATCAATCTTCAAAACAATTGGTCTGGGCCTGCTCAAAAACCCGATGATCGTGTCGATCTCACTTGGTTTTGCATGGTCCGCAACTGGCGCGCCACTGCCAACCCCCGTGAATGCGTTCGTCACGCTCTTGGGCGATGCAGCAACGCCCGGTGCCTTGTTTGCTATTGGCGCATCCCTAGCCAGCAAATCGACTGAGCGGATTGAAGTCGCCGTGTGGCTCTCTTTCTGCAAACTCATCCTACATCCCATTTTCGTAGCAATTGCAGCGATTTGGGTCTTCCCGCTGGATCGCTATTCCGCCGGTGTGGTTATCGCCGCTGCGGCGCTTCCCGTGGCCGGTAATGTGTACATGTTAGCCCAACACTACGGCGTGGCGCCGCAACGCGTCTCTGCCGCAATTCTTGTCTCAACCGCAATCAGCATACTCACCGTTTCACTGGTGATTGGCTGGGTCAGCGGTTTTCAACTGTCTTAAGGAAATCAACCATGACACCCGTATCAGAAAATGCCTGTTTCGGCGGCACCCAAGGCGTTTACACCCACACGTCCGAGGTCTGCGGCACCGACATGACCTTCGGTCTTTTCATGCCAGCAGAGGCCGAGCATGGCCCCGTGCCAATCCTTTGGTTCCTGTCAGGCCTGACCTGCACCCATGAAAACGCCATGGTCAAAGCAGGCGCGCAGAATTGGGCAGCCGAACAAGGCATCGCCGTCGTCTTCCCCGACACATCCCCACGCGGCGAAGGCGTTGCAAATGACGATGCCTACGACCTTGGCCAAGGCGCTGGGTTTTACGTGGACGCCACTCAATCCCCGTGGTCCCCACATTTCAAAATGTGGAGCTATATCGCCGATGAGCTCCCCGCGCTGATCGAGGACCAGTTTGAAGTCGACATGGAACGCCAAGCCATCACAGGTCATTCCATGGGTGGTCACGGCGCCCTGACCTTAGCGATGAACCTAGAGGGGCGTTTCCGCTCTGTGTCCGCCTTTGCACCTATCTGCAAACCAACCGCCTCTGATTGGGGCCGCAAGCAACTCGCGGCCTATCTGGGCGATGACGAAAGCACATGGTCCAAACATGATGCCGCGCTGCTGATGCAGGAAAAAGGGTTCGACGGACCAATGCTGATCGACACAGGCACCAACGATCAATTCCTCGATCTACTACGTCCCGAAACGCTTGCCGAGGCCGCAGTCAAACGCCGCCAAGAGGCGATCATCCGTATGCAGCCGGGCTACGATCACAGTTACTTCTTCATCTCGACGTTTATGGAGGATCACATGACCTTCCACGCAGAAGCGCTCTATGCATGAGCGTTTACATTGACGCAGACGCCTGTCCCGTAAAAGCAGAAGCAGAAAAGGTCGCAACCCGCCATGGGGTGACGATGTATGTCGTCTCCAATGGCGGCTTGCGCCCTTCGCAAAACCCATTGGTCGAGAACATCATCGTTGATGCAGGACCAGACGTGGCCGACATGTGGATCGCGGATCGCTGCGGGCCAAGCGACGTTGTGGTCACGGGCGATATTCCCTTGGCGGCCAAATGCGTTGAAGCGGGCGCAGAGGTGCTGCGCCACAATGGTGAGCGGTTCACGGCCGCAAACATCGGCCAACAACTCGCGATGCGCGATTTAATGGCAGACCTGCGCGCAGCGAACCCACTCGGCGCAGGTGGCGGCGGAAAACCCTTTTCCAAGGCCGATAAATCACGTTTCTTGGATGCGATGGAACGCGCCCTGCGTTCGGTAAAAGGAAGATCAGAATGAGTATCGAAGCAGTCATATTCGACATCGGCAATGTTCTGATCGAATGGCAACCAGAGCGCTATTATGACAGCGTCGTGGGCGAAGACCGTCGTCACAGGGTCTTTGACAGTGTCGATCTGCACGCGATGAACGATCGCATTGATCGGGGCGAGAACTTTCGCGACGTGGTCTATGAAACCGCCGATCTACATCCAGAAATCCGCGATGACATTCGCATTTGGCATGACAGTTGGCTCAAGATGGCCAGTCCTGCCATTCCCCATTCCGTCCGCCTGATGCGTGCCTTGCAAGCCAAGGATATTCCTGTGTTCGCCCTGACCAACTTTGGCGTCGAAACCTTTGCATTGGCCCAGACCGAATACGATTTCCTCAATGAATTTAACCGCGCCTACGTCTCTGGCCACATGAAGGTCATCAAACCAGACGCGGACATCTATGCCCAGCTTGAGGCCGATTGCGGCATTGCGCCGGATCGCTTGCTGTTCGCCGATGATCGCATGGACAATATCGAGGCCGCAGCGGCGCGCGGCTGGAAGACCCATCTGTTCGAAGGGCCAAGCGGTTGGGCCAAGCGATTGGTGACTGAGAGACTGCTAAGCGAGGAAGAGGCGACATGAGCATTCAAATCGGTTTTGACGATGGCGAAAAGGGTCTTGATTGGATCGGGCTGACGCAAGCGATTGAACACGGTCACACCCTGCCCAAAGCCGAGATAGCAGATACGTTCCTATATCGCGGGAAAGATACGCTGCTGAACCGCTCCGCTTGGATCGATGGGCTGGGCATAGCAGTAAAATGCGCCACGATTTTTCCAAACAACCCAAGTAACAATATCCCAATGGTGAATGGCGCAGTATCGCTGTTTGATGATGCCAATGGACAGTTAGAAGCGATCATTGATTTCCATCTGATCACCAAATGGAAAACAGCAGGCGATAGCTTGCTTGGAGCTTTGCGGTTGGCGCGCAAAGACAGTCGTAAAGTTTTGATCATCGGATCAGGCACCGTCGCGCGCAGCCTGCATGACGCCTATAGCGCCGGTTTTGAAAATGCTGAATTCAGCGTCTGGAGTCGCACGCGCGCGAACGCTGAAGATTTTGCCCAACAGCGCGCCGCAACGGTCGTGGATGATCTTGCAAGCGCTGTTCAGCAGGCGGACATCATCACTTGCGCCACAATGAGCACAGATCCCGTACTGCGCGGTGAATGGCTGCAAGCGGGCCAGCATGTGGATTTAATCGGCGCGTATCGTCCAGACATGCGCGAAGCGGACGATGAGGCCCTTCAGCGTACGCGCATCTTTGTCGATAGTTTCGATACAACGATTGACCATATCGGAGAATTAAAAGCGCCGCTCGCAAGCGGTGCAATTGGGCGCGACGATGTGCTTGGGGATTTCTATGGGATCGATACGTTAGAGCGCCGCTCTGATGACGAGATCACCTTGTTCAAGAACGGCGGCGGTGCGCATTTGGATTTGATGGTAAGCCGTTACGTGCTGAATCGCTACAAGGGCTAAGG
>NZ_JBDWVM010000216.1:0-12298 GCF_039984035.1 Planktotalea sp.
GCGATTGATTGCGACAAGCTCGGCGGCGTTGTGGCGGGGCACTCAAGCGTGCTGGCCGAAATGGCGGGTTTCCGTCTGCCGATGGAAAGCGTCGCCTTGCAAGCGCTGGTGTCAGAGCCGATCAAACCCGCGATGGACATCGTGGTTATGGCCAACACGGTACACGGCTATCTGTCGCAATCCGACAAGGGTGAAATGGTCATTGGCGGAGGCACGGACGGTTATAACAACTACACGCAGCGGGGTTCGTTCCATCACGTGGAAGAAACCGTACGCGCGCTGATCGAAACCTTCCCGATGCTATCGCGCCTTAAAATGCTACGCCAATGGGGCGGGATCGTGGATGTGACAGGGGATCGCTCGCCTATTCTGTCTAAGACACCTGTAGAAGGCATGTTCATGAACTGTGGTTGGGGCACGGGTGGTTTCAAGGCCATTCCGGGGTCTGGCTGGGCCATGGCTGAACTGATGGCGAAGGGAGCTTCGCCGCTGACCGAAGAGTTCTCAATGTGGCGCTTCAAAGAAGGCAAGTTCATCGATGAGAGCGTTGCTGCGGGGGTGGCGCATTGATCGAATTGAAAACACGGATAGTAGGAATAGTGATAGGCTTGATTGTTGGCCTACTCGTGGGTGGCGGAACAGGAATTGTGGGTGGAGCATTTGGCGGCATTCCTGGATTTTGGGTGTTCTTCCTTATCGGAGGGGTACTAGGTTGGTATGTTTCTGTTGATGTTTTGAAGCTTTATCGAAAATTAAAAAGGTGATTGGGTTGTTTTCTAAGCGATGTTTTGGCGCGGCAACGCCGCGCAGCGCCCGATCCGCCCCCACGGGCGGGCGCTTCTCGCCCACCCTCGGATCGGGCACCACGACAATTTTGAGCGGGAGTTCTTTAAATGCTCATTCTTAAATGTCCTGTCTGCGGCGTCACAGGCGAAGAAACGGAATTCCATGCAGGGGGCGAGGCGCATCTCAAGCGGCACGCGATGGGATCCACGGATGATCAATTCGAAGAGTACCTGTTCATGCGTGAAAACCCCAAGGGCGTGCATTTCGAACGCTGGCGTCACAACAACGGCTGTGGCAAGTGGTTTCACGCCGCGCGCTGCACGCAGACGCTAGAGATTTTCGGCACCTATAGCGCACAAACGCTAGAGCCACCCAAAGAGATCATCGAGGCGATCAGCGCCAAACGACCGGGTTGGTCGTGGAGGAATTTCTCATGAGCACACGTTTGAAACAGGGCGGTCGATTTACGAACGGCGGCGCGCAGCTCTCTTTTGATTTTAACGGTAAGCAGCTTAAGGGCGTAGAGGGCGACACGCTTGCCTCTGCCTTGTTGGCCAATGATCAGATGCTTATTGGGCGCTCGTTCAAATACCACCGTCCGCGCGGCATTGTGGCGAGCGGGGGCGAGGAGCCAAACGCGCTCTTTAACATGGGCTATACGGATGATTTTGAGCCGAACCAACGCGCCACGGTGACAGAGCTGTTTGACGGTCTGAAGATCGCCAGCCAAAACCATTGGCCGAGCCTTGAGTTCGATGTGGGGGCGATCAACAAATACCTGTCACGCTTCCTGCCTGCGGGTTTTTATTACAAGATGTTCATCCATCCGCGCCCCTTGTGGAAGCATGTGTATGAACCCTTCATTCGCCACTCTGCCGGTCTTGGCAAAGCGCCGCGCGCGGAGGATCGCGATAAAGATACCTATGAGCATTTCTATCATTTCACCGATGTGATGGTGATCGGCGGCGGTATCGCAGGTTTGCAGGCTGCGAAAGCGGCAGCGCTGTCTGGTGTGCGTGTCCTGTTGGTCGAGCAAACGGCCCATTGGGGTGGCCGCGCCCCTGTGGATGGCGGTGAAGTCGATGGAACGCCGATTACGGAAGTGATTGATACGTTGGTGGCCGAGCTTGAGGCAATGGACAATGTGACCATGCGCACCCGCTTGATGGGTGCTGGTGTCTATGACCACGGCTATGTGCTCGGTTATGAGCGTCTGCGCGATCATTGCCCTGAAGAGGCGGGGCCGCGTCATCGTTTGTGGCGTATTCGGGCAGGACAGATCATCACGGCGACAGGCGCGATTGAGCGGCCCATCAGCTTTGCGGGCAATGATATTCCGGGTGTTATGCTCGCCTCTGCCGTGCGCGATTATGCGGTGAATTATGGGGTCTCTGTTGGCGATCGCACGATTGTTGTAACCAACAACGATGATGCCTATCGCACGGCGATCACGATGAAGGGTTTGGGCCTTGATGTTCCGTGCATCATTGATGCGAGGGTAGGTGGTGCTGGTGCGCTCGGTGATGAGGCGCGCGCGCTTGGCATTCGGGTTGAAACCGGCAAAGGCATCGCCAAGGTCAAAGGCGGCAAGCGCGTGACGGGCGTTGTCATGTGCTCGCAAGTTGGCGAAGGCGCGATGGTCGAGGAATTCGAATGCGACGCTGTTGCCATGTCTGGCGGCTGGTCGCCCGTGGTGCATCTGTGGTCCCATTGCGGTGGCAAGCTAACGTGGGATGAGCAGCAATCGCACTTCCGCCCCGACAGCGAACGCCCCCCTTTGGGCGCGACTGGCGAGGGTTTCGTGAGCGTTGCAGGCAGCGCGAATGGCCATATGCAACTGGCTGAACTGATTGGCGATGCGCATGGCGCGGGCCTTGCGGCAGCGAAAGCGGTTGGCGGCGCATCGGTGAAATCGAAGTTCCCAGAAGGAACGCCGACAGCAGAAAATCCGGTGGAGCCTGTGTGGCTCATGCCGCAAGGCGCAGGCATTGACTTGCGCGCCAAAGCATGGCTCGATTTCCAGAACGACGTCAAAGTGTCTGATGTTCAACTAGCCGCGCAAGAAGGCTTTGAAAGCGTTGAGCATGCCAAACGTTACACGACTTTGGGTATGGCGACGGATCAAGGTAAGTTGAGCAATATCAATGGCCTTGCGATCCTTTCTGATGCTTTGGGTCAACCTATTCCACAAACGGGAACAACAACTTTCCGCCCCCCTTATACGCCGATTTCTATGGGCGCGATTGGCGGCGAAGCGCGTGGTAAGGTGTTCCAACCTTTGCGCAAAACACCGCTTTATGAGTGGAGCGATACGCATGGCTCTGATTGGGAACCTGTTGGCGCTTGGCGTCGTCCGTTTGCGTATTTGCAGCCGGGGGAAAGCCTGCACGACGCGGTCAACCGCGAGGTAAAAAACACGCGTGAGAACCTTGGGCTGCTGGATGCTTCAACGCTGGGCAAGCTGGTCGTGAAGGGGCCTGACGCGGGCAAGTTTCTCGATATGCTCTACACCAATATGATGAGCACACTGAAGCCGGGCAAATGTCGTTATGGTTTGATGTGTAATGAGAACGGCTTCCTGATCGATGACGGCGTAGTTGCGCGCATCGATGAGGACACTTTCCTGTGCCACACCACGACCGGCGGCGCGGACACGATCCATGGCCATATGGAAGAGTGGCTGCAAACCGAATGGTGGGACTGGAATGTTTACGTGGCCAATGTCACCGAACAGTTCGCACAGATCGCGGTTGTTGGTCCGAATGCGCGTAAGGTGCTGGAAAAGCTTGGCGGCATGGATGTTTCCAAAGAAGCGCTTGGCTTCATGGAATGGGCGGATGGCACGATTGGCGGTTATGACGCGCGGGTCTATCGTATCTCCTTCTCTGGCGAGCTCAGCTATGAAATCGCGGTGCCTGCGAGCCAAGGTTTGGCGTTCTGGGAAGCACTGGTTGAGGCTGGTGCAGAATTCGGCGCGATGCCCTATGGCACGGAAACGCTGCACATTCTGCGCGCTGAGAAGGGCTTCATCATGATCGGCGATGAAACTGACGGCACAGTCATTCCGCAGGATCTCAACTTGCAATGGGCGCTTTCAAAGAAGAAAGAGGATTACTTGGGCAAACGTGCGCATCTGCGCTCGCATATGGCGGATCCGACACGTTGGAAGCTGGTGGGTCTTGAGACGCTCGACAAATCGGTGCTGCCAGATGGCGCTTATGCTGTCGAAGACGGCGTCAATGCCAATGGTCAACGCAATATGTTCGGGCGTGTGACCTCGACCTATTATTCGGCCAATTTGGAACGGGGCATTGCCATGGGCTTGGTTAAGAACGGGCCGGATCGCATGGGCGAAGTGATCGATTTTCCGAAGGTCGATGGCACGATTATTAAAGCGAAAATCGTTGATCCGGTGATTTACGATGCAGAAGGAGCGAAGCAAAATGTCTAATGTTGTAAGTGCTTTGCAAGGCGCGTCCTTTGATGATGGCATCGCAAAAGTCGAAGAAATGGGGCTGCTGGGGATGATCACTCTGCGCGGTGATTTCGCAGATAAAAAGCTGATCAAAGCCGTTAAGAAAATTGCAGGCGGCATGCCAGATCAGCGCGTGATCGTTGAAAAGAACGGTCAAAGCGCGGCTTGGATGAGCCCGGATGAGCTGCTGCTGATAGTGCCCCATGCTGAGGCTGCAGGCGTAGCCGAAGGTTTGAATGCATCGCTACAAGGCACCCATTTCTTGGCGGTCAATGTGTCCGACGCACGCGCGGTGTTTGATGTCTCTGGTCCACATGCACGCTCTGTCATGGCCAAGCTGGCACCGGTCGATTTCGCTGAAGGCGCTTTCGAAGCAGGTGTGATCCGACGCTCGCGTTTGGCGCAAATTCCCGCTGCGTTTTGGATGACGCAAGATGGCGCTTTCCGCGTGGTTTGTTTCCGCTCTGTGGCCAAATATGCCTTTGACGTGCTTTGCGTTGCCGCTCAAAAAGGGTCAGAGGTGAGTGCCTCCTAAAAGTGTGTTTTTACACTTTAGACTTGTAAGTGCGGCTTTATACCCCCACATAGCTGTTATATTTAACAGCAAGATTAAGGGGTTGCGTGGTGAATAAAGGAATTGGGCTGATAGCGGCGTTGGCAGCGTCTTTGGGAACCTCAGCAATGGCTGCTGAAACGTGGCGTTGTGAATTGCCTACGGAAGAAATCACCAGTTTTGTTGGCGGTCCACTCGCGTTTTCGATCAACGATGATGGCAAATCCGCTGTCGTCAATAGCCCAATGATTATGGGATTTGTCAAAGCGCCAGTTGAAATTGATATCAAACGCAATGATGAAAAAGTCTTTCGCGCGGCTTGGTACATCAAGAATATCAAGAACGACAAAGGCTTTACGATCCCGACACTGCGCTATTCTGCCGTTCTTCAGAAAGCGACGGGGCGCTTCGATTACTATTTGAGATCGCCCCAAGCTGGGGATGGTCGCGGGGCCGCTGGAAAGTGCAGTCGAGTAAAGCAATAACGCTTTTCCACGCAATTTTTCACTGAATAATACGCGCCAGCCCTTGACCTCGGGGGCATTGCGCACTCTATCTGCCGTAGCATTTCCTAAATAGAAGGGCCTTCAAAATGGCATTCGAACTTCCCGCACTTCCGTACGCACATGACGCTCTGGCTGACCTTGGCATGTCCAAAGAGACGCTCGAATACCACCACGATCTGCACCACAACGCTTATGTCACAAACGGCAACAAGCTGATCGAAGGCACCGAGTGGGCGGACAAGTCTCTCGAAGAGATCATCACAGGCACATACGATGCAAATGCAGTTGCGCAAAACGGCATCTTCAACAACATCTCCCAACTCTGGAACCACAACCAGTTCTGGGAAATGATGGGCCCTGGCAAATCTGCAATGCCATCCGAGCTGGAAAAAGCGCTTGCTGAAAGCTTTGGTTCTGTCGACGCATTCAAAGAAGCATTCGCAGCAGCGGGCGCAGGTCAGTTCGGTTCTGGCTGGTGCTGGCTCGTGAAAAACGCGGACGGCACTTTGGCTGTGACGAAAACAGAAAACGGTGTGAACCCGCTTTGCTTCGGTCAAACAGCGCTTTTGGGCTGTGACGTTTGGGAGCATTCCTACTACATCGATTTCCGCAACAAACGCCCTGCGTACCTGTCCAACTTCATGGACAACCTCGTGAACTGGGAAAATGTTGCGTCCCGTCTGTGAGCTGACGCCAGCTTGCTCGACTGAGTAGCGAAAAAAGCCATTAAACGCGCTGTCTGACAGGATCAGGCAGCGCGTTTTCGTTTTTTATTTAAGAAGTGTTAGCGCCGCTTCGGGTGTGTCGGCCACTTTGAAGAACGACTTCACACTCTCTTTGGCAAAGCCTTGCGCGATGACATGATCCAATAGCGCGAGCAGGGGATCCCAGTAGCCGTTGATATTTACCAACACGATGGGTTTGCTGTGCAGCTCGAGCTGCGCCCAAGTGAGGACTTCAAAGAATTCATCAAGCGATCCTGCGCCGCCGGGCAGAACGGCGATGGCGTCGGAGTTCATGAACATGACCTTCTTTCGCTCATGCATATTTTCGGTCACGATATAGCTGGTGAGATCGGTCTTACCGACTTCCCAGTTGACCAAATGCTGCGGGATCACACCAAAGGTATCCGCGCCGCCAGTTTGCGCCGCCCGCGCGACGCGCCCCATCAGGCCCACATCGCCAGCGCCGTAAACCAGCCGCATGTCTTTGGCCGCAATAAGCGCGCCGAGTTCGGTTGCGGCGGCGCCATAGACTGGGTCGATGCCATCAGATGCCCCACAAAACACGCAGATTGACCGTTTCGTCATGATTTCTCTTTACCTTTTCGTGTTTTGACCGTGGTTATGGAGTTTGCTATACACGTTCAAAGTCGGCGGCAAAAGCACGCTATGGGGAGACGGGTTAAAATGAGTAAACTTGCATTCCTGTCCTCTGGGTCAGGCATCGCAGCAAGCGGTGGTGTGGTGATTGGCGTTGTTGCGCTTGTTGCATATTCTAGCGGCGTTTTTGATCCCAAAGCACCACTTGAAACGCCTGTCGCGGTGGTTGCGCAGGACAGCGCTGAGCCGACCATCGAAGACCTTCTTCCGAACTCAAAAGATGATGTGGTTGTCGCTGAGCCCGAAACTCAAGCACCCAGCTTTGACGTAGTGCGTGTGGAAACAAGCGGCGCTGCGATGATTGCTGGTAGCGCAGAGGCTGGCAGCTCCGTCGCGATCCGCGTCGACAATGAAGTGATTGCAGAGGTCAAAGCGGATTCCTCTGGAAAGTTCGCAAGTTTCGTGGATTTGCCAAAAAGCGCGGATGCGCAGGTCTTAACGCTAGACACGGACGGCGGCGAGGCGAGCGAAGAGCAGGTCATCGTGATGCCGTCAGCGGAAGTAGCTGAGCCAGAAGTGGCACCGGTTGAGATCGCGGAGACGCAAGAAAAGGTTGAAACTGTTGAAACTGTTGAAACGGCAGAGGTCGTCGAAGCCGTAGAAAATGTTGAAATCGCTGAAGATACAACGACCACTGTTGAACCGGTCGAGATCGTTGTTGAGGAAGTCGTCGCAAGAATCGAAGCTTCTGAAGAAGAAGTGACAAGCGCAGCGGAAGTTGCCCTCGAAACGAGCGAAGACGTTGTGGACGTTATAGCTGATGCTGGCGCCTCTGTTGTTGAAACAGTGAAAGAAGAGGTTGCGGAGGCCAGCGCAAGTGTTGTTGAAAACGCTACAGAAAGCGTCGCGGCTGTGGTCAATTCTATCGCAACGATCGAAACGACCCAAGACACTACGACCACTGAAGATGTGATCGCCTTGGCTGATGTCGGTGACGTCGAGCCTGTGGTTGAAGCCGTGCAAGCGCCCGTCGAACCCGAAAGCGTTGTAGCCGCGCCAGAGGCTGCACCCGAAGTTGAAGCCGCCGCCCAAGAGGTCGTCGCCGCCATTCAACCAGAGCCCTCAGTCGAACCTATAGAACCCGTCGCAGAACCAGTTGCCAAAGTTGAGCCAGTGGTTGAAACGCCCGCCGCGCCGACAGTTTTGATCGCAAGCGAAGATGGTGTGCGTGTCTTGCAATCAGCAAATGCCCCGAAACCCGAAGCGCTGACCTCTTTGCTTGGCGCGATTTCTTATGATGACAGCGGTGACGTTGCTTTGACAGGCAGTGCGGGCGGAGAGTTTGTACGTGTTTACCTCGACAATCGCCCCATCGCTGTGTCGCAGATTGCGGCCAACGGGGATTGGCAGGCGGGACTACCATCTGTGGATACGGGCGTTTACACGTTGCGGGTCGATGAGTTGAATGAAGCAGGCGATGTGGTCGCACGCGTGGAAACGCCGTTCAAACGCGAAGCGCCTGAAGTTTTGGCCGCGGCCACGTCACAGGAAAAACCGCTGCAGGCGATTACTGTGCAACCTGGCGCCACGCTTTGGGCGATTGCGCGGGATCGTTATGGAAGCGGCACGCTTTTTGCGCGCGTTTTCGAAGCGAACTCCGACACGATCAAAGACCCAAATTTAATCTATCCTGGGCAGGTCTTTAAGATTCCAGACTAGAGCACTGGTCATTCGCTATCTGCGTGATTAGGTGTTGTTTCCACATTACAGGAGGCTGCACCCATGAGACGACTTGACCCTACGGATGCAGCGCTTTCAAAGGATCAGAAAATCTCGGGCTGGCGTACTATTCGCCGTGTCGCGCCTTTTTTGTGGCCGGAAGACAAGCTTTGGGTGAAACAGCGGGTCGTTATTGCCCTCGCCATGCTCCTCTTTGCAAAGGTCATCGCAGTCCTGACGCCGCTTTTATATAAGCGCGCGGTTGATGCATTGTCCGATGCAGGGGCGCCTGATCTGGCAATTGGCGCAGTGGGACTAACGGTGGCCTACGGGCTGGCGCGTCTCATGTCCAATGGCTTTCAACAGTTGCGCGATGCGGTGTTTGCCAAAGTGGGCCAGAGCGCTTTGCGCGCCTTAGCGCTGCAAACCTTTGAACATATTCACCGCCTGTCCATGCGCTATCATATCGGCCGAAAGACGGGCGGTCTGAGCCGGATCATGGAACGCGGCGTGAAGGGCGTCGAATTCTTGCTGCGCTTCTTGCTGTTCTCTATTGGGCCATTGGTGCTTGAGCTGCTCATGATCGCGGGCATTTTGTTTTTCTTGTTTGATGTCTGGTACTTGGCAGCAGTGTTCGTAACGATTGCCTTCTATATCTGGTTCACCTTCGCGGTCACAGAATGGCGGGTGAAGCTACGCAAACAGATGAACGATCAGGACACTGACGCCAATCAAAAGGCGATTGATAGTCTGCTCAATTTCGAAACGGTCAAATATTTCGGTGCCGAAGAACGCGAGGCGCGGCGCTATGACGGCGCGATGGCGCTGTATCAGGAAGCGGCCTTAAAGACCTCATATTCACTGGCTTTTCTGAACTTTGGCCAATCGTTTCTTATTACATCTGGCCTTGTCGTGGTCATGGTTCTTGCTGCAATGGGCGTGCAAGCTGGCACGCTCACTGTCGGTGATTTCGTGATGGTGAATGCCTATATGATCCAGATCACGATGCCTTTGAATTTCCTCGGTACGGTTTACCGCGAAATTCGTCAGGCGTTGGTGGATATGGGGGAAATGTTCGATTTGCTGGAACAACCACCTGAAGTCGCCAACAAAGAGGGTGCCAAGGCTCTTGAGGTCAAAGGCGGGCATGTTGCTTTGAAGGGCGTACACTTTGGCTATGACAAGGAACGCCCCATTCTAAAAGGGATTGATCTGGATGTGCCTGCCGGTCAGAACGTGGCGATTGTCGGTCCCTCAGGATCGGGTAAATCCACGATCGGGCGTCTATTGTTCCGCTTCTATGATGTGACGGACGGGGCGTTGTTGATTGATGATCAAGACGTGCGCGACGTGACGCAAACCAGTTTGCATGATGCGATTGGCGTGGTGCCGCAGGACACTGTGCTGTTCAACGACACCATTCGCTACAACATCGCTTACGGCAAAGACGGCGCAAGCCATAGCGAGATTGAAGAAGCGGCGCGCGCGGCACAAATCCACGATTTTATTGTGGGACTGCCGGATGGCTATGAAACGACCGTGGGCGAGCGTGGCTTGAAACTGTCGGGCGGTGAAAAACAGCGGGTTGGCATTGCGCGGACCTTGCTCAAGAATCCGCCCATTTTGCTGCTGGACGAGGCGACCTCCGCCTTGGATTCAGGGACAGAGCATGAGATCCAAGATGCCTTGGCGCTCGCGGCTGAGGGACGCACGGTGATCACTATCGCGCACCGTTTGTCGACGATTGCGGATGCAGATCAGATCGTTGTGCTGGCAGATGGGCAGATTGCGGAGAAGGGCTCTCATGCGGAGCTTCTGGCGTTGTCAGGACGCTATGCCGGTCTGTGGCACCGTCAGCAATCCGAAGACGCGGCCTGAGAAAGAGGTAAGGTGCGTGATACCACGCACCTTACGTGAGCTTTACTCTGCCGCTTTGAGCGGTGTGGCACTGACGAGCATCGGCGCTGGCTCTGCTTCCGGTGCGAGCGTGTCGGTCAGGATTTCATCTTCATCCCAAAGCAACATCGGCATTTTCACGCGGCGCGCTTCGCGCTGCAGAGCCCAGTCCTTGGCAGCCTGACTAGACCGACCGAATGAGAGCTTTGCCAGCAGACGTGCGATCAAATGCAGATAGGTTGTTGCCCAGACACGCAAGGCCAACATGGACGGCGTAAACACCAGCGTTAGAACCGTCGCAATGCCGAGACCGAAGACAACTGCGGTTGCGAGCTGCTTCCACCAGAGCGACGTCGGGCTGTCGATTGAGAAACCACCGCCGATGAAGTCGAGGCTAAGACCGAACATCATTGGAGCGAGGCCCGCCATTGTCGTGATGGTCGTCAGCAGAACAGGGCGAATACGATCCTCTGCTGTGCGCACGATGGCCTCAAGACGTGGCATATAGCGCGAATATTCTTGGTAGGTATCGATCAGAACAATGTTGTTGTTCACCACGATCCCTGCAAGCGCCACGATGCCTGTACCTGTCATGATGATAGAGAAGGCCTGACCCATCACCAGCATTCCGATCAGAACACCTGCTGTGGACAAAACGACTGCAAGCAAAACCAGAACCGAGTTGTAGAAGCTGTTGAACTGCGCGAGTAGAATGATGAACATTAAGCCAAGCGCACCTGCAAACGCGTTTTGCAAGAAAGCTCCGGATTCTGCCTGATCTTCTTGATCGCCGGTCCATTCAGCCTCGATCCCGATAGGGAAAGGCTTCGTATCGAGCCATTCCGTCAATACTGCGATACGTTCGTTCGCATTGATTGCAACCTCGGTCACTTCACCATCTTCATTGGTCACTTCTGTAAACAATTCAGTTGCAACCGCGGCCTTGATGTCAAAATAACGCTTCTGATCGATACGGTTGATTTCAGCCAGTTTCTGAACGGGCTTACGCGTTGTGAAGTTTGCGAGCGGAACCAACCCATCTTGGGTGCGTACTTTGAGCGAATCCAATGTGCTCAAGACTCGCGCATCTTCTGGAAAACGTACACGGATTTCGATCTCTTCATCCGAGCTTTCGACGCGCATCGTATCAAGCAGAATACCGCGCGTGACCAGCTGAACCATACCGCCGACCGTCGCCACATCCGCGCCGTAGCGACCCGCTTTTTCGACATCGACGTCAATCTGCCAATCAATACCGGGGAGGGGGCGTGTGTCTTCGATCAGTGTCAGACCTTCGGTTTCTTCAAACTTCGCACGGGCGATGGCCGTTGCTGCGATCAGATCATCCCAGTTCTCTCCCTTAAGGCGCAGATGAACTGGCTTGCCAGAGGCAGGGCCACGCGATTGCGCGAGGATTTCGATATCGATCCCGGGGATCAGCTTGAGTTGCTCAGTGAGCTCGCTGATGACCACATCGCCGTCAAGTTCTGGCTGATCTGCCCGCTCTTCCCAAGGGATGGTCTCAAGCTGGATTTGACCGATGGTATCTTTCGGCTGGCTCGAGCCTGATGCATCCGTGTTCAAACCACCTTCGCCCGCAAAGGCAAATGCGGTCTGCACGCCGGGGTGGCGCAAGACGACGGCTTCGGCCTTGGCAACAAGAGCATCTTTTTCGCCAAGCGACAGGTTACCCCGTGCCAGCACGTAGACAATCGCCTGCTCGGGTTCGCTTTCTACGAAGAATTCAACGCCATTATTGTTTTCACCAAAGTAGGAGAAGGTTGACATCACAAAGAAGAACACAGCGCCGATTGACACCAATGGCATCACAGGATTGCCGGTGATCGCTTTTATGAACCAACCGAACAAAGTGCGGCGATGGCCTGCTTTAATGTTCTTTCTACGACGTTCAATTTTTGCTGCACCTAGTGTCACAGACGATGCAAACGCGCCGAAGAAGAAGAGAGCAACGCCTGGCAAGATCGCAACAAAGCCTTCGGCAATGGCTTGACCACCGAACAAATAGCCGGGGTTCAAGACC
>NZ_JBDWVM010000217.1:0-2794 GCF_039984035.1 Planktotalea sp.
TCATGCCTTGAGGCTAAAATAGGTAGACGGTAACGAGACTAAGCCAACTATTTGCTGTGAAACATCTGTAAACGCAACCGATAACGCACATTATGTTTGATAGCCTCCAAACTGGAGTAAGGTGTTACGAATTGGCGGAAAGAAAACATTCGCTGCGCTCGCGAAATTTGGTTTAATCTTTTGGGGAGGCAGACCTTTGGCGGCAATCGATCTGTTGAACGGCAGTTTCGAGCGCTGAGCTGACCATCTGAAAGGTTCGGATCGTTGCGACGCAGTTTTCCTTTGGATCGTGACTAATCGCCATAAATGGTGAGGGTGAGCGTTCATGGGTGGAAAAACCTTTGGGCAGTGGACGGCCTCGACACTAAACAAGTAGATCATTTAGGCTTTCTTTGAATTTCTCCATGAAATCTAATGCGATCATGGATGGTGCTTGATGAACCGGGCGTACCAGGGATAGTTGGTGAGGTATGTTTGGCGTAAATGGGCGGAAATCTAGACGCCCTTTATAGGTTCTCGCATCAAGCTCACTTACTATTGAAACGCCAGCTCCTAAGGAAACGAGTTCACATGCTCCAGTGAACTGCCGCGTTTCGATTGCGAGCTTTGGTGAAACAGAGTTTTTGCGGAAAACCTCGTTCAACGTTTGAAAGAATTGGCTATCGCGACGGGTGTGGACCATGCGTTCGTTGTCCAGCTGGATTGGTGAAATTTTCGCATATTCCGAGAAACGGTGCCCCAATGGGAAAATACAAACAGTGCGGATATCGACGGTCGTTCGTTCAATCGTCGGATGACCATTAAAGCCATCGGTTATGCCGCAATCGTATTGTTCCCCAAGAACCCATTCCAAAATCCGTTCGGGCCGGTCAGGTTCAATCGTGATCGTAACTTCGGGGCGATTTTCTAGAAAACTTGCGACAACTTTCGGCAGATGACTTGTTGCAAAGCCAGGTAAGCAAGCAACTCGCAAATGCCCGGCACGGCGTGCCGTAAGATTACTTGTCGTGTTTTGAATATGATCCATCAGTTCGATAACTCTACTGATGTCTGGAAGAATATACCGCGTTTCTTGCGACGGGACGAGTAGGCCATCTTTTCGATCAAAAAGCGAAAACCCAAAGGAATCAGATAAATCGGCGATCACGCGGCTCACTGCCGGTTGTGAAATTTCCAAACTTTTTGCAGCGCGTGTCATGCTCCCATGATCAGCAACGAGTTTAAGAACTTTGAGCTGTCTTAGCTTAGGCGCAGGCATCATAAATTACTTCCTTCCAACCGCGTCATAACATTTGGTTATGTATTTCTTCAATAGATGCTGTTGATTAATATCTCTGCTACGTTAGCCTAATCAAACCGATATCGAGTCGGATTAGATTTCTGGGAGGAAAACATGAAACGATCAATAATCGGCACTCTCGCCGTGGCTTCAACTCTTTTGACGCCAATCGCAGCCTCTGCCCAAACTGAGGTTCATTTCTGGCACGCCTTCACAGGCCGCCTCGGTGAATTGGTTGCAGCACAAGTTGAAGAATTCAACGCCAGCCAAGATGACTATGTTGTCGTTCAAAGCCACAAGGGTAATTACTCTGAAACGTTGAATGCAGGCATTGCCGCGTTCCGTGCTCAAGAACAGCCACACATCTTGATGGTGTTCGAAGTCGGCACTGCGACAATGATGGCTGCTGATGGTGCAACACGCCCTGTCCACGAAGTCATGGCGCAAAGTGGAGCCGAGTTTAGGCCTGACGCCTTCATTAGTGCTGTGAACGGCTATTACACGACAACAGATGGCGACATGCTGTCACTGCCGTTCAACGCATCAACGCCTGTTCTTTGGGTGAACCGTAATGCATTTGAAGCTGCGGGCGTAGATCCCGATATGGACCTGTCCACGTGGCAAAACGTTGGTGATGCTTTGACAGCCCTACAAGATGGCGGTTCCGAATGCCCGTTGGTTACAGCGTGGCAAAGCTGGATTCACCTTGAAAACTTCTCGGCTTATCATGATGTACCGTTCGCGACCCAAGACAACGGTTTTGCCGGACTCGACACAGAATTGGTGCTGAATGGAGAAGCACAAGTAGCACACCTCACTGCGATGGGTGAATGGGCCAAAGAAGGCAAATTCATTTACACAGGCCGACGCAATGAAGGCGGTGCTAACTTCCGAGCTGGTGAATGTGCTTTGTTTACAGAAAGCTCCGCTGGCTATGCTGGCATCAGCTCCGAGGCAGAATTCGACTTTGACGTACGCCCGCTTCCATACTGGGAAGGTGTTGGGAATGCGCCATTGAACACCATTATTGGTGGTGCGTCTCTGTGGGTTATGGAGGGTCATGAAGACGATGAGTATACCGGCGCGGGTGAATTCCTAAGCTTCTTGTCGTCCTCTGATGTTCAAGCCTCTTGGCATCAGAACACTGGTTACCTGCCGATCACCGCAGAAGCTGGCGATGCGACGCGTCTTTCTGGCTTCTATGAGAAAAATCTCGGCACCGAAGTTGCCGTTCTTCAAATGACCGCGAACGAGCCAACGGCGAATTCGAAGGGTCTGCGTCTGGGATCTTTCGACCAAATTCGAGGCATCATTGACGAAGAACTGGAAGCGATTTGGGCTGGTGACAAAACCGCCCAAGAAGCTATGGACAGTGCTGTCGAGCGTGGCAATCCACTGCTGCGCCGCTTCGAACAAGCAAACCGTTAAGGTATCCTCCCTGTCGGGCGCGGCCAACTTGGTTGCGCCCGATTCATGACTTAGCAGGCAGATCATCATGGAAAAACGCGTCACCTT
>NZ_JBDWVM010000218.1:0-4537 GCF_039984035.1 Planktotalea sp.
TTTGTTGATTACGCCCATACGCCCGATGCGGTTGAGACCGCGCTCAAAGCGATGCGCCCTCATGTGATGGGCCGTCTTGTGGCGCTGATCGGCGCTGGTGGGGATCGCGATACAACAAAACGTCCCTTGATGGGGCAGGCGGCGGCAGAAAACGCGGATTTGGTCTTTGTGACCGACGACAACCCGCGCTCTGAAGATCCTGCCACCATTCGAAGCGCAGTCATGCTCGGCGCACCTGAAGCGATTGAGGTCGCAGATCGCGCTGAAGCGATCTTGCGCGCCGTTGATGCGCTTGGGCCAGGCGATGCGCTTTTAATCGCAGGTAAGGGCCATGAGACAGGCCAGATCGTTGGTGATACGGTCTTCCCTTTTGATGATTGTGAACAGGCCAGCGTCGCTGTCGCCGCCCTTGAAGGAGATCGCGCATGAGCCTCTGGACCGCTCAGGACGCTGTTGCTGCCACAGGTGGCACAGCCGTTGGCGATTGGGCCGTGAATGGCATTTCTATCGACACACGCACGATTGAGGCGGGCGATCTCTTCGTCGCGTTGAAAGCCGCGCGTGATGGCCATGACTTCGTGGCGCAAGCCTTGGAAAAGGGCGCAGGCGCTGCGCTTGTCACCCATGTTCCAGAAGGCGTCGCAGAGGATGCACCACTGCTCATCGTCAAAGACGTGCTCATCGCGCTTGAAGATTTGGGCCGCGCGGGCAGGGCACGTACTAACGCGCGCGTCTTGGCGATCACCGGCTCTGTTGGTAAAACCTCCACCAAAGAAATGCTCCGCGATGTGCTCAGCGCACAGGGCCGCACCCATGTCTCTGTCGCGAGCTACAACAACCATTGGGGTGTCCCGCTCACCCTTGCGCGGATGCCGCAAGACAGCGAATTCGCGGTGATTGAGATTGGCATGAACCACCCCGGTGAAATCGCTCCGCTCGCCAAAATGGCGCGCCCCCATGTGGCGATGATCACGACAGTCGCAGCGGCCCATCTCGAAGCGTTTGAGAACATCGACGGGATCGCCACCGAAAAAGCCGCGATCATGGAGGGGCTGGAGCCAAATGGCATCGCCATCCTGAACGCGGATATCGACACCGCGCATGTTCTCGAAGCGACCGCCAAAGAAGCCAACATCCCCGCGATTTGGTTCGGCCAAACCGCACAAGATTACACCCTCGAAAAGGTGGTTCTGAGTGGCAATACCACCGTTGTTCAAGCCACGGCGAACGGCGCGCCACTCCTCTTTAAGGTGCAAAGCGCAGGGCAGCATTTCGCGATGAACGGCCTTGGTGCTTTGGCCAGTGCGCAAGCGCTTGGCGCCGACCTCGCACTCTCGGCGCAAGCCATCGCAACATGGACCCCCTTCACAGGGCGAGGCGCGCGCGAAGTGATCGCGCTCGATCCCGCCGACACCCGCATGACGCTTGAGCTGATCGACGACGCTTACAATGCCAACCCGACCTCGCTTAGCGCCGCGCTCGACGTGCTCGCCGCCGCAGAAGTGATCCACGATATCGGCCGCGTCTCCAAAGGACGCCGCATCGCCTATCTCGGCGATATGAAAGAACTCGGCCCTCAAGAAATCGCACTCCACGTCGCCGTCGCGGACCTGCCAAGCGTGCAGGACATTGACCTCTTGCACTGCGTTGGCCCGCTCATGCGCCACTGCTATGACGCACTGCCCGAAGCCAAGCGCGGTCACTGGTTTGAAACCAGCGCAGAGATGGCCGCAACCGTGGGCCGCGACCTCGATGCAGGGGATGTTGTGCTGGCCAAAGGATCACTCTCAATGGGACTGGCGCGCGTGGTAGACGCGGTGCGCAAATTGGGCCATACGGCCCCGAAAGACGTTAAAAAGGACGATGTGTAAATGCTATATTGGTTAACCGCTCTCTCAGATGGGGGCGATTTTTTCAACCTCTTCCGCTACATCACCTTCCGTGCAGGCGGTGCGTTTTTAACGGCGCTTATCTTCGGTTTCGTCTTTGGTCGCCCGCTCATCAACGTGCTGCGCCGCAAACAAGGCAAGGGCCAACCAATCCGAGATGATGGCCCTGAAGGGCACTTCGTCAAAGCGGGCACGCCCACGATGGGCGGCCTTTTGATTGTGGGCGCGCTGCTCACATCGACGCTACTCTGGGCGCGCATCGACAATCCATTCGTTCTGATTTGTCTATTTGTAACAATGTCTTATGGCGCGATTGGCTTCGCTGATGACTACGCCAAAGTGTCCAAGCAAAACACAGCCGGCGTTTCTGGTAAAATCCGTCTCGGCCTCGGCTTTGTGATCGCCGCCATCGCGGGCTTCTGGGCCGCGCAATACCACCCCGAGGCGCTGCAAAACCAACTCGCCCTACCGATCTTCAAGGACACGTTGATCAACCTCGGTTACCTCTTTGTGCCCTTCGCGGTGATCGTCATCGTCGGCGCAGCAAACGCGGTTAACCTGACCGATGGCCTAGACGGCCTCGCCATCATGCCCGTGATGATCGCTTCCGGCACGCTGGGCGTCATCGCCTATGCTGTTGGCCGCGTCGATTTCACTGAATATCTAGACGTGCATTACGTGCCGGGCACAGGCGAAATTCTGGTCTTCACCGCTGGCATCTTCGGCGGCGGTCTCGGCTTCCTCTGGTACAACGCGCCCCCCGCGGCGGTGTTCATGGGCGACACAGGTTCGCTCGCTTTGGGCGGCGCTCTGGGTGCAATTGCGGTGTCCACGAAACACGAATTGGTGCTGGCGATTGTTGGCGGCTTGTTTGTTGTCGAGGCGCTCTCGGTCATTATCCAAGTGCTCTACTTCAAGCGCACAGGCAAACGCGTCTTCCTGATGGCGCCGATCCACCACCACTATGAGAAAAAGGGCTGGGCAGAGCCAACGATTGTGATCCGTTTCTGGATCATCTCCCTGATCCTCGCCATGATCGGCCTCGCCACCCTCAAGGTGCGCTAAAGGAGGGTGCGTGATATCACGCACCTCCCAAACAAATAATTTAGTCAGTTTCTTTCTCAAGTTTACGGATTTAGGAAAACAATCTCACTTTTGTTTTTCATCATGTTTCGAAAAGGACTGCTGCATTGGGGTTAGATATTAACGTTCTCGGAAAGCCTCTGAGAGGTTTTGAACAAGAATTCGAAGAAACATGGAAGATCATTCATTATCGATTTCCAGAAGATGACTTGCCCGCGAGCCGGTTTCTAAAAGTGAAACCAGCCAAGTTGTTCGGCCTCGTGAAACCTTCTGTAGAGGTTGATCGTGAAGGTGCAGTTTTGCGGTTTCAAGAAATTTCAATCCCCGTTTATGAAGCTATTGGTGCCCCCATTGTCGGGACAGATGACGAAGCGGATACTTGGCTGAGATATGCTGTAAAAAATGGATTTGTGAACGCCAAGAGTGAAACTGAGGCGTTTCAAAATTTTCATGGTTACCGCGCTTTGCAAGCGATGGAGGATTGTGATGGTTTTCCAATTTATTCTAACGAATATGCCTATGAGGGAATTGATCGCACAAGTTTCAGAGGATCGTTTCTGGAAGACTGTAAAGATATTCTAAGCCAAACAGAAATAGAGCAAGCTTGGCAGCCTATGCTTTGCAATGAATTTGCAGAATGGGGAAAAGGCTTGAGATCTGCGGCTGATAGATTTGCTAAACAACATGATTTACAGCAGGTTTTAGGTCAAAAACAACTCCCTGATACGACTGAAAACGAGCGTTGCAGCGCTTTGCATATCGTTGACCAAGCAGCACGATGGGTAGACTTTTGGTCGAGCAAAGGCCACGGAAGCGATCCATACTACTGAAGGAGGCCTTAAAATGATTCCAGTGCAAGGTTACACAGGCGCGCGTGTGGGCGTGCTCGGGCTCGGGCGCTCTGGCCTTTCTGCTGCACGCGCCTTGCGCGAGGGCGGGGCAGTGCCGATTTGCTGGGACGATAATGAAGCTGCCCGCGCTAAGGCGGAGGAAGAAGGATTCGAGACCGCCAAGCTGCGCGGCAAGACCCTTGCCGATCTTGCGTTGCTCATCACATCGCCGGGCATTCCCCATCTCTACCCCACGCCCAACCCCGTGATCGCAGAGGCGCTGGAGCTGGGCGTGCCTGTGGACAACGATATCTCGCTCTTCTTCCGCTCCTTCGCCAATTCCCAATGGGACAACATGGACGTCACCCCCCGCGTCGTTGCGGTGACGGGATCGAACGGCAAATCTACGACTTCCGCGCTGATCCACCATGTGCTGGAGCACACGGGTCGCCCGACGCAGCTTGCAGGGAACATCGGGCGCGGGGTGCTTGATATCGACCCTGCGATTGACGGCGAAGTGGTGGTGTTGGAGCTGTCCTCCTATCAAACCGACCTCGCGCGCGCGTTGACGCCGGATATCGCGGTGTTTACGAACCTGTCGCCTGATCACCTTGATCGTCATCACGGTATGGGCGGATATTTCGCCGCCAAACGCCGCCTGTTCGCCGAGGGCGGACCAGAGCGCGCGATTATTGGCGTGGATGAAGCAGAAGGCAAACACCTCGCGGGTCAAAT
>NZ_JBDWVM010000219.1:0-3851 GCF_039984035.1 Planktotalea sp.
TGACGAGCTGCGCATCAGCCACGAGCAGAACGTGATCCTGCCGCACGTACACAAATCCGATCTGCCAGAGCTTCACAGCATCCTCAAAGCGCACCGCCTTGCAACAGCGAACATTGGTCTGATCTCTGACATCATCGCCTGCCCCGGCATGGATTATTGTGCACTGGCGACAGCGCGTTCGATCCCTATCGCACAGCAAATTGCAACGCGTTTTGATGAACTCAAGCTTGAGCACGATATCGGTGATTTGAAGATCAAGATTTCCGGCTGCATCAACGCCTGTGGTCACCACCACGTCGCGCACATCGGCATTCTGGGCCTCGACCGTGCTGGTGTGGAGAACTACCAGATCACGCTGGGCGGCGATCACACAGAAACCGCTGCGATTGGTGAACGTGCAGGACCGGGTTTCTCTTACACAGAAATCGTTCCTGCGATTGAACGTCTTGTCGGCGCTTATATGGATATCCGTGCGAGCGAAGAAGAGACCTTCATCGAAACCTATCGTCGTCTTGGCATGGCACCGTTCAAAGCGGCGCTGTACCCAGAAAAAGCACAAGCCGATGCCGCTTAAGGAGCTCGCAAATGCGCTCAACGCACGACTGACCTCACGGAGCGCCCAACAAGCGCTGCGTGTGGCGCTCGATGCGCCTGAGCTAAAGGACATCGCTTTGGTGTCCAGCTTTGGCGCGGAGGCTGCAGTGCTGTTGCACTTGGTCGCTGTCACCAAGGCTGATTTGCCTGTGATCTTCTTGGATACGGGCAAACACTTCAGCGAGACTTTGGTCTATGTGCAAGAACTGACAGAGCGTTTGAAACTCACAAACGTGCGTCTGGTCTCGCCCGAGCAGGCTGCGCTTGATGCGGGTGATCCTTATGGTGCGCTGCATATGTCAGACACCGACGCATGCTGCGCCTTGCGCAAAAATATCCCGCTGGAGCAAACGCTTGCTGCGATGCCGGACTTGGATGCGATGATCACGGGGCGTAAACGCTACCAAGGGGGGCCGCGCGCCAACCTTGAAGTGTTTGAAGCAGATGAAGCGCTTGGCAAGATCAAGATCAACCCGCTTGCGCATTGGAAGCCCCATGATCTGCGCGAATACATGGAAGAAAACCGCCTGCCCAAGCACCCATTGCTGGCCAAGGGCTATCTGTCGATTGGCTGTGCGCCCTGCACCAGCCCAGTTGCAGAAGGCGAAGACGCCCGTTCAGGCCGTTGGCGCGGAAGCGACAAGGTCGAATGCGGAATACACTTTATCAACGGACAAGCGGTTCGCGGTCCTGTGACACAGAAAGAAGAAGTATGACTGTTTTGGTAACCGACGCTGGCTTTGGTCCAGACACGTGGACTGGCGCAATTGATCTGGATTTGGCTTCTGACGCCGATCCAACAACTTTGGAGCTCAGCGAAGATCTGAAAATGATCCGCGTTGATTTCCCTAGCTTTGCAGATGGCCGTGGCTTCACGATCGCACGCCAATTGCGCCTGCGTGGCTACAAGGGGCGCTTGCGTGCCCGTGGTCATGTGATAGCTGATCAATATGCCATGGCACGTCGCTCTGGCTTTGATGAAGTCGAAATTGATGACGCGCTAGCCACCCGCCAGCCAGAAGCCGATTGGCTTGCTCGTGCGGATTGGCAGTCTGGTGACTACCAAAATCGTCTGCGCGGATAGGTCCGTCAAACAGAACCCTTTTCAAACACGAAAAACCAGTATAGATGGGGAAACAGACTAAAAATCTGTTTGTACACATATGAATGAGATCACGCCCGTGACCAATGCAGCCGCTGCAGTAGCACCCAAAACTCCGACGCTCCCAGACGCCCAGACGGTGACTGAGGTCAAGCATTGGACAGACCGCCTCTTTTCTTTCCGTATGACGCGCCCTGCGTCCATGCGTTTTCGCTCTGGCGAATTCGTCATGATTGGCCTGATGGGAGATGTGAACCCGAAGACCGGCAAGCAAAAACCATTGCTGCGCGCCTACTCTATCGCCTCCCCGAGCTGGGATGAAGAATTGGAGTTTTACTCCATCAAGGTGCAAGACGGCCCGCTAACATCCAAGCTGCAGCACATCAAAGTGGGCGATGAAGTCATCTTGCGTCCAAAGCCTGTTGGCACATTGGTGCATGACGCGCTGATCCCAGGCAAGCGTCTGTGGTTCTTCGCAACAGGCACCGGCTTTGCACCATTTGCATCCTTGCTGCGCGAGCCGCAAACCTATGAAGATTATGATGAAATCGTCATCACCCACACCTGCCGTGAAGCGGGTGAGCTGACCTATGGCCGCGAGCTCATCGAATCCCTTAAAGATGACGAATTGCTGAATGAAGTGATCGGCGAAGGCTTCTGGAAGAAGATCAAATACTACCCCACAACAACGCGCGAAGAGAGTGCGAAGATGGGCCGTATTACCGATCTGATGAAATCTGGCGAAGCGTTCAAAGACCTTGGCGTTGAACCTTTGAACCCAGACACTGATCGCGCGATGATCTGCGGCAACTTGGCCTTCAACTTGGAACTCAAGGATATGTTCGAAGAGTACGGCCTTGAAGAAGGCGCAAATTCAAAACCAGCGCATTACGTGGTTGAGAAAGCTTTCCTCGATTAAACTTACCGTAGGGTGCGTGGTATCACGCACCCTACCCCCCCGCTCAGCCCGTATACGCGGAGAGCACACTCCCCTCCACCGTTATCCGATGCATCAAGCGTCCGTGCCCGGCGTAATCGGCGCAGGCGAAATGTTGCACCAAACGGTTATCCCAAATCGCAACGCTCCCCTCTTCCCAACGCAATCGGCAGCTATATTCCGGCCGCGTCGCATGGGCATAGAGATACCTCAGCAGCGGCGCGCTTTCCTCTTCGCTCCATCCCTCAAACTGCGTCGTGAAATCACCGTTCACGTAGAGACACGGCGCACCCGTCGTGGGATGGGCAATTATACAGGGGTGATAGACGGGTTCCTTGAAGGCCTTGGCGTCCGCTTCGATCCCCACGTTGCTCTGTGCAAAGCTACCATCGGAATGCACCGCTCTGAGCCCGCGCAAGGTGGTCTTGAGGCCCTCGCTCAGGCTATTGTAGGCAGCCGTCATCGACGCAAAGAGCGTATCGCCGCCAAATGCGGGGAGTTCACGCGCGGCAAGGATAGAACACATCGCGGGTGCCGGATCATAGGAATGATCAGTGTGCCAAGTACCCCCAATGACGCGCGTCATGTCAGGGGAGGTGCGCACCTCAGCGATCATGGGATGGGTCGCAACGGGCGTGAAGAAGCGGTTGATATCAATCGCGCCAAAGCGCTCTACCAAGGCGATATGTGCCTCGGGCGTGATGGACTGGTTCCGAATGACGATCATACCGTGCGCGAACAGCGCATCCCGAAGGTCGTTAAATCCAGTGTCGCCCAGATCCGTTAAATCGACTTGAGTGATTTCAGCGCCAACGGCGCCAGACATCTTCGCAATGTGCATTCTGTGTCTCCCTAGAACAGAGGGAGCCTGTTTGCGCGAAAATAAGCAAGAAAAAACCCCGCTCCGAAAAGCGGGGTTTCTAAAACTAATCTACAGGTTCGTTTAGAGACCCATTGCAGATTTGATCTGATCAAGAACGCCTTGAAGCAACTCAGGATTTTCCTGCGCGCTGCTCAACGCGGTTTTCAGCGCTGTTTTCTTAAGTGCGCCGATTTCAGAACCGTCAATCATTTCAGACACTTTGTCCAAGTTAAAGCCGTCTGTCGTGAGCAAATCAGCAATGCCGCCTGTCGCGTCAGATGCAGCATCAGTCGCAGCGTCTACAGCCGTATCAGTCGCTGTTTCGGTCACGGCTTCAACTGCATCGCTTGCAGCCT
>NZ_JBDWVM010000220.1:0-3396 GCF_039984035.1 Planktotalea sp.
TGTCAGGCTGATAAACCACAGTGGGCGCGTCATCCTTCGCGTAGGTACTCAGAACCCGACCTCTCCGTTTTTTCCCGTTGAGGCGCTCGAAGGCATGACCGACATGATCGAGCGTCGCGCCCCAATCGAACCGCGAATCTCCTACCGGCCCGCCGACGGGAAACATGAGGCGTATTTTCTTGTTACCATCCCTATCGTTTCAACAGGGGGGCTCGAAGGTATGTTGGCATTCGAACGCACGCTGGATTTATCGCATGTCCTAAGTGCTGGAAAAGAGGCCCCTCCCACGATCATCGCAACCACCTTCCAACGCGAGTATTGGGAAGAATGGCACAATGGGGCCGGCACTGCCGTTTCGACCGAAATGCCTGGGGCGGATTTTCACCTGATCGTCGACACTGATGCCGAAGTATTGCAATCCGTTGGGCGCAGGCTCGTATTGACGGGTATCGCTGTGGCGATGCTGGCTCTTGTTCTACCCTTTAGCGTGATGGCCGCGTCTGGCATGCGCGCCATCGTGCGGCCACATCAAGAGTTGGAGAAATCCCGCGCGGCGCTTTCGACGCAACAAGACGAGCTGACTGAACTGGCCCAGATCGCGCAATTGGCGCGTGAGAGCATTATGGTCATGGATGAATACGAACGTATTTTATGGACCAACAGCGCCTTCACCCAATTGAGCGGTTACACCCAAGACGAGGCGATCGGCAGGCGCCCCAGTGAACTGCTGTATGGGCCACATACCGCGTTAAAAACACGACGGGAGATCCGCAAGGCAATCGAAGACGAACGCCAGGTTCAGACAGAAATCCTGAACTATCGAAAAGACGGGACGGCATATTGGGTCAACATCGGGATTTCGCCCCTAGCCGCATCTGTCAAAACAGGGCGTCGTTTTGCCAGTATTTCAACAGATATCACCGCGACCAAGGACGCACAGGCCAAGGTGGCAGAGGCAACCGCCGCCACAGAAGAGCAATCGTTGCGCGATCCGTTGACCAACCTGCCAAACCGCCGTTTCCTTGACAATATATTCGACACGAGTGTGACAAACACAGATTTGCCACGCACACTCGTACGCATTGATCTCGACCATTTCAAAAACGTGAACGACACCCTTGGGCACAGCGCTGGTGATTTCGTTTTGCAGCAAGTTGGCAAAATTCTAAAAGACGGGATCGGCACAAATGACGTCGCCGTACGGGTTGGCGGGGATGAATTCGTGATCCTTATGGCCGCAGGCTCAGGAACCGGCGATGCCGCCGAACTTACCAAACGACTATTGGTCAAAATCCGCGAAGAAATGATCTTCGAAGGTAAAATTTGCCGGATTGGGGCGAGTTTCGGCGTCGCATCCGCGATCGGTGGATTGATCCAGAACTGCGATCTTTTGAAAAGCGCGGATTCGGCGCTTTACACAGCCAAAGATCTGGGACGCAACACGACAACCGTCTACACGCCTCAGCTGCACAGCATCGTCAACGAAAAACGGATGCTCTCTGCCGAAATCGAATACGGATTGGCGAATGGTGAATTTCAGCCATTTTTCCAACCGCAGTTTGATGCGCAAACCCAAGACATGGTCGGCATTGAAGCGCTGGCAAGGTGGCATCATTCGACCCGTGGCCTATTGTCACCGGCGCAATTTTTGCCTGTTTCCAATCAACTTCGCCTCACACCTGAGATCGACCGGCAGATCTTTCGCTACGGCATCGAAAAAGTGCAGATACTGAATTCGTTAGGTTTGTTCATACCCAAAATTGCTTTCAACATGGACACCCATCAAATCGTCAACACGCGGATAGAAGACATCATGCTCGGGTACGATTTGGGTGAAACGCGTGTTGCATTAGAGGTCCTAGAAAGTGTGCTCGTCGAAGAACAAGATCATAACTTTGTGAACCGGATCAACAATCTAAGGCAGAAAGGATTTCAGATCGAGGTAGATGATTTTGGGTCGGGCCATGCATCTGTCATTGGCCTGAAACATCTACACCCCCATGTTATGAAGCTCGACCGCATGCTGGTTCAACCGGTAGACAACGACCCCACCGCCCGCGCCTTGATTCGAAACATGATTGAGATGGGAAAGGCGCTCGGAATTTCTGTGACCGCAGAAGGTGTAGAAACCGCCGAACACGCAGCGATCATGGCAGACCTAGGCTGCGACACGTTGCAAGGGTTCTATTTTGCACGACCCATGGATTTTGAAGATCTCAAGTCCTTCGTCTCACAACAAAATCATGGAGTCGCAGGGCACGCTTCCTAATCCTCTTGGACATTTCCGACCCGGGGCCTGCCGTTTTGTGGCGAGTGCGACTATGCGCCTGCCCCCATCATTCCAATCGATCAAGGCAGGTTGCATGGTTCATGCCCATCGCCAGCCCAAAACTGTCACGCGGTATACCGGAGAAAAGCATCGAACCCTACTCCGATCCACATACAACCCTAGCCGCGTGCCAAGCACCCGGCCAGGACAGTGGCCGCGTTGCGACTACAGGAAATCATCTCGGCGCGGTGTGAAACAATCAATCAGTTCGCCGGCCTCAATACACACGCATCCGTGCCGCGCGCCCGACGGGATGACAACGCTGTCACCTGCCGCAATCTCGGTCTCTTTTCCGTCAATAGAAAACGTAAAACGCCCCGATTTCACATAGCTAGATTGCACATGTGGGTGATCATGCAGCTTCCCTTCTGCTCCGTCTTCAAAACAAAAAGACACCATCATCAGATCAGCATGATCGGACAAAACTTGACGGGTAACACCGGGATCGGTGGTGATACATGGAAATTCGCGGCTCACAGGTAGCTCCTTTATAGGCAAGATATCTGACACAGATGGTCAGTCGAAATAGGTTGCGTGGGTCTTGTAGATTTCACCGATGGTATCGTCCAGCCGTGCAAGATGGCGGCGTGCACCTGCGGTGGCGCGCTCGATGTCTTTGGCCTTCAGCGCGTCTGCCAGCTCTTGGTGGTCTTTAACCAATGTGGCCGCCGCGCTCGCGCGGCCCAAACTTAGCATGCACAACCGATCAATCCGCTGTTTGCATTCCTCAATGGTCGTGAACGCCAACGGATAGCCCCCCAGTTCGCAAATCAATTTATGAAACTGGTAGTCTAACGCGTGGAATTTGTCCGGTTGGCCCTTTTCGATGATCTCATGCTGTTTGTCTAAATTTTGCCGCAGCTTTTTTTCGCGGGCGTCGTCCCAGATCAAACAGGCACTGCGCACCACCTCGATTTCAACCGCAAGACGGACGAAGCGCGCGTGGTTGATAAGTTCCATCGAAAATCCACGTACTGTGGTCGCTTTTTGCGGGCGGATCAGCAGCAGGTCGAGGCCTTCCAATCGATTGAACGCATCTCGCACCGGTTGTCGCGACACCCCAAAAC
>NZ_JBDWVM010000221.1:0-2807 GCF_039984035.1 Planktotalea sp.
GGCGTTGTTGCATGGATCACTGACATCTCGGACCGGGCCCTACCCGAGCCGGATTTCATGCGGTACGCGCGAAGCGGGGGTGGCCAAGTGCGGTCATCCGGTTGAGCACGTTGACACCAATATTGGCTTCTGTTTTTTGGCTTGTGAAGTTGTGCGCCTTTAACTTGGGGCCAATGACAGCCTTCCAGCCGCCCATTTGTGTCTCGATACGACTGCGTTGATTGTAACCGGTGCTTTCTGCCAAGATATCCGACCGTTGGCCTTGATGTGGGCAATTTGGTAATCGCGAACGGTTAGATCCTGCGCCATATTAGTGCTGAATGTCGCGTTTTTGGGTGGCGGGATTATAATCTCAAGAGAAGCGCCAAAACGCTTGGCCAGGAGGTTGCGGGTTGCGCTTCCATCATATGCGCCGTCCGCCAAAAACAGATCAACCGGGCCGTCAATTTGATCAAATAAGTTTGGAAGCACTGACGGATCACCAAAGTCATCTGCCGTCAGATCTTAACAGATGGTTTCGCCACTGACAAGATCAAGGCCGAGGTGAAGCTTGCGCCAACTCTTCCTTTTCGCTTTGTTTATATGCTTCTCTTCGCACCATTCACCTTCACCAAATATCTTCAGGCCGGTACTATCAATAGCCAGAGGGATCTTGTCACGATGGACGGCATTGAACTTGTGCGGCAATTACAGAATTCTGAATGAAACAGAAGCCTTTCGTATCAGACGTAAGCTGATCCATGCAACAACGCCCGTTAAAGCAGACCTCAAAATGACACCGTTGTGGTTTGCTTCGTAGGGCTTGTAGTTGTGACCTCAATCCCCCTAGCATCAGCTAACCAATTGAGGGTAAGAAGCTGACTTGTCCAAAATAATCTTACATTTAAAAAGTGGCGATGCTTCACCCGAACTCAACGGTTGGCATCTGCGACTTTATCGTGAAATTCGAGAATTGTGCGCCGACGCCGGCATCGTCTGTGAAATACAAATCCGCGACAAGGGCCTGAAAGTAGGTATCCGAAGCGTTAACGATAAACGTTTTCAAGACGGTAATCTTCATGTCATTGATGACCGTTCCATCGAAGCGAAAGGAGTATTGAACGCAGGCGTCGCTTATTTTTGGGAATATTGGCACCTTGACCTGATTGGAACGAAAGCATTCTCGTCAATTGGTGGTGAAGTCTATGACCCCGCGTCAGTTGGCCCCAACAGAGCAAATATCTTTTTTGACAATCTGACAAAGCGGTATCTACATAAACGGCGCTCCAAGTATGGGCAACCGAACGACATCCAATCTATTCCCACAGGCGCGATTTCGGTATTCTTTCAAGGGCAATACCCCGCAGCCGCAGGTGCTACAAAATTTTCAGATATTGAAATGCTACTCGCAGTCCAAAACCAAGCGGGTGATCGCCCAATAGTCGTCAAACCGCACCCCTTGGTTAGCGATGAATTAGGCTTGCAAATGATGCGTGAGTTAGCACGTAATGATGAGCGCATACATGTCACGAATGCCAATGTTCATGACATTCTATGTAAGAGTATTGCGACAGTATCTGTGAACTCAACCGTCGCCCTTGAAGGGTTTATGCACAAAGTCCCTGCAATTCTGTTTGGAAAATCTGATTTCCACCACTTTGTCACAACGGTAAAGTCATCTGATAATTTCGCTCATGCGCTTAAGACGGAATTGTCCCGGAAATCCGGATTTGAAAACTACCTAGCCTGGTATTTTTTAAAACATTGCCTCCCGCTTAATAGCGGCAGGTTGCATGAAAAAATATGGGACCGATTTGACCATGCTGGATTTGGAAAAGAATATTTCAAATAGAACTTCCACAAACCCTCCTTTTTGACACGGCCGCAAACCTCATCGATTTGCGCTGTCAAAAACCCCTCCCAAAACCCAAGCAGTTGTTGAACGTTTTTGGCTCTCTCGCGATAGCAGACATGGCGTATCTGCGGCGAATCCAGCTTGTGAGGTTTCAAACATCGCTACTGTCGATGGAGGAACCCTGAAGCCAGACGAGAACGACCATGAAACGCTAGGTTGGAATTGATGTCGCCCAAAAGGAATGTGCCCTTTGCATTGTGGATGATGCGGGCGGGATCTTGTTTGAGGGGACCTGTGTGACAGACCCTGATGAAATTGTGCACATGATAGCTTCTGAAGTTGATGACGTTGAGAAGATCGTTCACGAGTCCGGCCCGCTGTCGATCTGGTTAACACGAGAACTGGTCAAGCGAGGCGCACCCGTGGTCTGCATTGAAGCACGGGCAGCTCATAAGGTGTTGTCAGCGCGGATGAATAAGTCTGACAAATCAGATGCTGCTGGGCTCGCGCAGTTGGCGCGTACTTGGGATTAACCCCGAGACGGCATCAATCTGGCGAAACGGATTGGTCGGGGCGCATCTCAAAACGCGGGGATGGGGCCATGCGCAAACTGCTTTATGAAGCCGCCAACATCCTCATCCAGCGTGTGTCGCGCTTCTCACCGCTTAAAGCATGGGCCATGCGACTTGTCGCACGAAGGGGAATGAAAAAAGCCATTGTTGCGAGAGCGCGAAAACTGGCTGTCATCATGACCCGCATTTGGCGCGACGGCACAACCTTTGCGTGGACCAAAGAGGAGCTGCCTGCATGAAATAGCCCAAAATGGAATACGCCCGTCCGGGTGTACAGACATCCCATCGGGACGGTGGCCGGATGACCTCGCTGTCGAATGTCGATGCGCCTGAAAACAGGCGACCTCGCAGCAGACCTTTTTGAGGCACCAGTCCCCGACGCCATTATGCGGGGGCAGCGC
>NZ_JBDWVM010000222.1:0-3076 GCF_039984035.1 Planktotalea sp.
GGCGAGATTACATTCGTTCAAAACCTGTTCGGGATCGCAGCATAGGGGATTACCAGATACAGACGTCATCAGAGTTCATCAGTTAACGCAACAGTCCCATATGAAAAGGCTAGAAAGGCTGCCCCATCTTGGGACGTTCGGTTTTTGGAGCAAGAGTGGCGAATGTGGATGAGCGATCCACCAAGAAATGCGGATGCGGCATTTATCGGCTTTTGTAAAAAATGGTATGAGCGGAAAGGTCGAGCGTAGTTATTTGCAAACAACAGCTAACGGTTAACGAGTAAGTACAGCGAACCCATAATAGGTAACTGTCAACAGGTAACACTTAATAAATAACGGTTACCTGTTGACAGTTAAGGGTTGTCTGATTCATCCTTGGAGAAAACAAGCGAGGCAAAGCATGACACAAGTGATTAGCATAGTGCAGGAAAAAGGGGGAGCGGGGAAGACGACGCTTCTAACCGCCCTGGCAAGCTTGATGGTAGGGGATGGCGCACGGGTCGCCGTGATTGACACTGACCCCCAACGTCACCTTGAAGCATGGGCTAAGAAAGGAAAAACCGAACTTGACTGGCTGTTTGAAGAAGATGACGAAAAGCTCATTCCCACGGTCAAAGCTCTAAAGAAATCGGACACACCATATGACGTCATTTTCATTGACACGGCTGGGTTCAAATCGGCAATGGCAATGCACGCGATAGCCGCAGCAAACTTGATCCTGATCCCGTCAAAGGCAAATGAGGCAGACGCCAAAGGCGCACGCCGTACATACTCGCATGTTCAGAGCGTGGCAGAAACGATGGAAAAGGATATCGCTTCACTGGTAGTGATGATGGATGTGGACACGCACACCAACATCACCAAGGCCATCACTGACGCACTCGATGCGCAGAACATTCCGCGCCTGAATGCCGTTTGCGCACATCGCACGGGATTCAAGGAAATGACCTCCACAGGTCGTGCGCCAGATGGATCGGCCAAAGCTTCAGCGCGTTCGGTGCTTGCTGAACTCCAAATCAAGAAGATGATTTCGTTTTATGGGAGCAGGGCATGGCAAAAGTCAGCGTAAACCTAGATGACGATCACGACGACGATGACACAGCAGCCAAGATCAAAGAAATGGCAGCACCACTGCCAAGCGTCAGCAAAGCCAAGGCCTCGGCGCTCAAGGATGCGCCGCGCGTCCAGTTTGCCTTTACGCAGGTTCCCAAACCCATCAAAGATGCTTTCGTCACCGAAGCCAAACAGCGTGGTATCACTCAAAAAGAACTGCTCTATGAATGCTTGAGGGCAGGAGGCCTAGAAATCCCTGATACCTTAGAGATAGACGGTCGCAGGCGTTAACAGTTAACAGTTAACTTGTGGGTAGATATAACAAATTGGGCGCCATGTTATCGGTGTGTGTGAATCCCGAACACCATCACACAGGGCAGGGGGAAAGTTGCTGATCGGTGAATTTCATGGTAGGATAAAGTAGGATAACCAAGACTGAGGCCATCATGGGAATGATTAAAAAAAGCATCACCGTCACCGACCAGCAGGAAGCTTTCATCCAGGCGCAACTTGCGACGGGGCAATATGCATCTGACAGCGAAATCATCCGCGAGGCACTGCGTGAGAAAGAGCTGCGCACGGCAGAACTCGACCAGCTCCGCGCCAAGTTGATCGCATCTGAGCAAAGTGGGATCAGCAAACGCACACCTGCACAGATCAGAGAAGAAGCGAAAGCGCGCCTGCAACGTGAAGACATATAGCTTGCGCATCACAGAACTGGCCGACCAGGACTTAGACGATCTGTACGAAGAAGGATTCAAGACGTGGGGCGTAAAGCAGGCTGACAGCTACTACGACGGCCTCATGGAGCGCTTTGACAGGCTGTTGATGATCTCCGACCAGGCTATCGGCGCAGCGTTTATGAGCGCCATGCGATCTACTATGTGATCGATGATGATGCTGTGGAGGTTCGGGCGGTCGTCAAGCGACAGGACTTTTTGCGCAGGCCGTGACCACGTAATCGCGCGTTGTGCAGCGCAACATTCTGGGGGTCGAATACTTCGCTCTGGAAGTAACGGGGCAGGGGGGTCGTCTGGATACTCGGATCAGCCCTGTGAGGACTTCAAAACATTTTCCATACTGACGGTTATCACGTTTCCAACGGATGCTTTGATGCTAAGATAACCAACTATGCTATGATATCAATCGAAGCGGTATGTGTGGATGATCGGACAACTTTTTTCTTTTCTTAAAGAAGCTCTTAACATCGAAATTGCGTTAGCAGTCTTAGGTGTACTATTCGCGACTTTATCTGGGTTGTTCAGTTTATTCGCCACGATGTTTGCCTCCAAAGTGAGCAAATCGCTTACTTTGGATTTTGAAGCGACAAGGGATTTAAACGAAGACTCCCGCCTCAATGACGTAGCTCAAGAATTTAACCGAAACAAAAAAATGTATCGCTGGAGTTCTTCCGCAGCGGCACTTTTAACCTTTAGCCAGTTCATAGTGGGTGGCCTACTAGCCAGCTCGTTTGCACAAGAGGCACTACCGCAAGGCATGGTAGGTTTGCTTGGGGTAGTCGTCCTTCTGTCCTCACTAATTCACCAAAGGTTCCGTCCCGACATGTTCGCCGCTCAAGCAAAGCAACGAATGTTCAAGACACGTAAGTTGATACGCCTGATCGAAGATGACTTATTTGCAATCAAGAACGGAACTGTCTCAGCCCAAAGTATCTTTGATGTTCGTCAAAAGGCATCGGCTGGCCTCTCCGAACTTGAGGATGCAGAATTGGAGGGCGCGTCGGCAGTTGCGTCCCAAATAGCTACTTCTGACCAAAGTGCACCACCCAATGCGTAACTTGCATCACGATTCGTTTTCCATACTGTAAGTTATCACATGTTCGCCTGATGGCAGGGCTATAGGCGTCCGGGCCAAGTGAATACAAGGATTTACTGACTTCCAGAAGGTGACCTTTTCCACAAGTTGAAGACCGCGCATCAAAGCTCTAGATCATACAAGTCTCTAATCTCGTCCTCTTGGATGCAGAGATATTCGAGCGTCTGCGCCTGTGTGGTGTGACCGT
>NZ_JBDWVM010000223.1:0-19103 GCF_039984035.1 Planktotalea sp.
GCCACGTTCGTGCCCACGGCTGATTTAAACGTCACAGCCCCGCGAATTGGATAGTGCACCGAGGCCGCGAGCATTGCGGCAGCAGACGCCTCTGACGCGTTCGCCTCATAGTGGACGCCAAGTTCACCTAGTACATCCTGAGCATCGGCCAAAACATCCATTAAATGACTGATGGGCGATCCTTGATATCCACCCACATAGCCGACACCGTTTTCCAGCAAAGCTTTGGTAATGGCCAGAATACCTTCCCCTCGGAATGTATCACCCGCACCCAGTCTTAAGTGTTCAACTTCTGCGGCAAAGGATCGTTCGGCCATGGGCGGTCCTACTTTCATGCATTTGCATATATATCGTCAAATAGTGCCGAACGAGTCAATACGCGCTTAGATATCAGATTGCCGGATGTTATTCAGCATGCGCTGAAGAAATTCCAACGCCATGGCCCGTTCTGCAGGGCTAAACCCTTGCATCATGTCCGCTTCGGCAGCCAGCATGATCGGAAAGGTGCTCTGGTAGGTCTCATAGCCCAAAGGCGTAAGAGAAATCACGCGCGAGCGGTTATCATTGGGATTTGGTTTTCGCTCAACAAGACCTTCTTGGGTCATCTGATCTAACAGCCGACTTATGGTGGATTGTTCAGAAATTGCATAAACAGAAAGGTCGTTCACAGATTTCGAGCCTTCCACAGCGAGCGCCGCCAACACGCGCAAGCGCGGCACATTCAACCCTTTGCTCCGCACCTTATCTTCGACACCCACATTATAACGGCGCGCGATGCGGTTCATCAGGTAGGGAACGAATGTGTCCAGGGCGTCAGGCGTTGACGCAATTGCCTTTGGATCGGAAGTGATTGAAGTGCGCTTGAAGGACACGGGTGTTTTCTCACATATTTCAGATGAGGATCATGTTAGTGTGAGTACACCCATTTGCATATATATTTACCGCAACTAGCACGAAAAGATATTTAACATAAAACGGATTACACGCATGTCGGCGCAGTTTTGACGCGCCCCACTTATCGAGCGTTGAAAACAAACAAGGCCTGCCCGTCGATTTCATACCCGTCAATCAGTGTCTCCGCTCGGTCTGAGACCAGCCATTCTTCGAGTTTACTTACCAAATCGGATTTTACATGAGGGTGTTTTGCGCGACTGACCGGAAGAAACGCATATTGGTTGAACAAGACCGGATCACCTTCGAACTGGATCGCCAGATCCGCTTTATTGCTAAAATTCAGCCAACTCGCACGGTCTGACAATACATAGGCATTCAGGCCAACCGCGATATTCAACGCCGCGCCCATACCTGCGCCGGCTTCCTTATACCAGCGGCCCTCGGGTTCAATACCGGCCGCCTCCCAAAGGGAAAGCTCCATCGCATGTGTGCCGCTGCCATCACCGCGGCTTACAAACATAGCCTCGCTTGCATTAATACGTTGCAGCGCTTCGCGTGCCGTCGCCGCACTCGCAAGGTCAGGGTCATTGCGCTTCGGGCCGACGAAAACAAAATCGTTATACATAATTTCACGGCGGTGGGTTCCAAACCCGCCTGCGACAAATGCATCTTCCGCAACGCGTGAATGCACAAGGATCGCATCGACATCGCCTTGCTGTCCTAGCTTGATCGCTTGGCCCGTGCCGACCACGAGCAGTTGAACATCCAGATCGATATCTTCTTTAATCACGGGCAACAAAACGTCTGCCAAACCGGAGTTGTGAAACGAAGTGGTCACAGCCAATCGCAGGGTGTCGGCCAAAACTGGGAGCGACGTTAATACAGTCACAACTAAGCCTAAGATCATTTGTTTTATCAATCGACGTTCTCCTGTCACGCTTAGACTGAGCCCCTTCCCCTACTATTGGAAATAACGGTCACCCTTTCACATCCTTCTATAGGCACATGTCTGCCACTGCGACAGGATTCAAAATACCTCTTTCAAAACTCTGAAAGACTGTCAGTTTACGTCAGAGTTGGAGGACCCCGAATGACCGATTACACCGCTAAACTATCAGGACTGCGCCACCTGTCACCTTCAGAACGTTTCGCAAATATTTGCAAAGCTTCTGGGATCGAGCAAACGGAACTAACGGCTCTTTCAGACGCTTCCGCTTTGCCCATGCCCCTTGCGGATGGGATGATCGAAAATGTCATCGGGCATTTTGAACTCCCGCTTGGCATCGCAACGAACTTTGTCGTGAATGGCAAAGACTACTTGATCCCGATGGCTGTTGAAGAACCTTCCGTCGTCGCCGCGGCCTCTTACATGGCGAAGATCGTCGGCGAAAACGGCGGGTTCCACGCTGTCGCCAGCCCGCCGATCATGCGCGCCCAAATCCAGCTCATTGGCATGAATGATCCCCATGGCGTGCGCCAAAAATTACTGATGGCACGCGACGAGATCATCGCGCTCGCCAACTCCAAAGACAAAATTCTGATTGATCTAGGTGGTGGTTGCCGAGACATCGAAGTCCAGATTTTTGAAAACACCCGCATCGGTCATATGGTGGTTTTGCACCTCTTGGTCGACGTGCGCGATGCGATGGGGGCGAACACGGTCAATACGATGGCTGAAATGGTCGCCCCCCTCGCCGCGCGCATCGCCGATAGTGAAACGAGGCTACGCATTCTATCCAATCTCGCGGATAGGCGGACCGTCAGCGTGCATGCGGAAATCAAAGCTGAGAGCCTTGCGACCAAAGACTATGACGGCGATCGCATCGCGCGCGGCATTGTCGAGGCCTGCACATTGGCCGAAATTGACCCTTACCGCGCCGCGACCCATAACAAGGGGATTATGAATGGCATCGATCCTGTTGTGCTCGCCACGGGCAACGATTGGCGCGCGGTTGAAGCGGGTGCGCATGCTTGGGCGGCAAAGGACGGGCGCTATACCTCCCTCACCCGTTGGGAAGTGAACAAAAAGGGCAATCTGCTTGGCAGCATCGATTTGCCAATGCCCGTTGGCATCGTCGGCGGCGCCACGAAAACACATCCCGCCGCGCAGGCTGCGCTCAAGTTGATGCGTATTCAATCCGCTTCGGAGCTTGGCGAAGTCATAGCAGCCGTTGGTCTCGCGCAGAACATGGCGGCGCTGCGCGCCTTGTCATCAGAGGGGATTCAACGCGGTCATATGGCCCTGCACGCCCGCAATATCGCGATTGCTGCTGGTGCAACTGGACCAGACGTTGATCGTATAGCAAAGGACATGGCGCGGTCAGGTTCCGTCTCGGTTGATGAGGCGAAAACGCTTCTGAACGAAACCTAAAGACTGACCGCTCTTACTCCGCCCAGATACGGGTTTGATCGCCGCCAAGCTTGGAATATTTCAAAGGGCGGCGCTCTGACAATGCTGTCTCAAGGCTTGCTTGATCACGCAGGCTGAGCCAGGCTTCACCCCAAGCGAGTTGAAAATCTTTCACGCCATCCAAACCACCATTCAGTGTCTGCTCTGCGCCGGCATGCTCTGCGCTCGCGATCCCACCTGCGTTGAGATCATCCATCGTAAAGGTGACGATCCGATCCAAGGCCTGACCACAGCGGTCCAGCATCGATATACCATTCTCTTCCAACATAGCAGCGGCCAAAGTCAGCGGCGCAACAGCGTGGAGCTGGTAATGAAGTGCGCGCGTCTTGCGTGACATTTCTTGTGGCAGACTGCCATCTTCATTCGCGGTGCAGGCCACATATTCCACGGACCACGCCGACCAGCCCAACATGATAGGATCATGCGTCAGCAAGGCTGTCGCTGTTCCTGCCAATGCGGACCAAGCCCGCAGGTTTCCTTGGGCCGCACCATTGGGCGCGCGTTCCCAGAACGTCATTTGCTCTTTCATCCGTCGCGCAAGCCATGCGCTGACAACAGCCGTATGTTCAGGACTAGAAATCGGTGCAACCTTGCGCGTGATCAATGCAAGCGCAGCAAGGCGGGACCCAATCGTCAATTGCACCGTGGGCGTGGCCAGGACGGACAGGGCGTCTGCCTCTGCCCAATGAACAAGCGCGTCCATGATACATGCGGCCTCTGCGCCATCACCTACCAAAAGCGCCGCATCCGAGCGCGTTGCAAGATCACTGATGAAATCGTCCAGCACTTTCAACGCGGCCTTAGCATCCGCTTCCGCTTGTGGATCGATTTCGCTGCGAGACAAATCATTGTCCTTATATCGGCTCTCAAAGCTCAGGCTTACAGGTGGCGCAGGCACGTCAACGCAGGTGGCCAAGGCGGGCAAAGGCGCTGCCAGAATTAGTGATGTTAGCCAATACTTCATGGTTATAGTCCCCCAGCAATACGCAATGATTTGGCCAAGGCACCCGCATCGGGGTGGCCCACTGTCGCCGCCTGTTCCAACCATTTGATCGCGCCTGCTACATCCGCAGCGCGCCCCAAACCAAAGCCAAGCGCAAAACCCGTTTCATACATCGCATCGCGATGCCCACGCAGCGCGGCCGCTTCGAGCAAACTCAACGATTGTGCTAAACCTGAAGCGTCCTTTGCTGTGTCTCTTAAACGCATCCCAAGCGCGTAGGCCGCTGCGACATCGCCACCCCGAGCGACGCGGAGCAAGACGTCATCCATATCGACCCGCGCATCAATCGCGCGGCGCACCTCGTCAGAACTCGCTCTATAAATGGCAGCAAGCGCCACTAAACGATCCGTATCCCCCTGCTCGATACCTGTTTCAAAATACCTACTGGCCGCGTCCGCATTATAACTCGGCAAACCGGGGTTGGACGTCAGCTGAATAAGTCGCATCAGCGCATTCGGATCGCCCTCAGCCAAAGAACGCTGTGCGCGCGCAACCGGATCAGGCGCTGCGCCTTTATCAAACAAGCCTGTTTGCCGATCGCTCAAGCCAAGCTTTGATAACGCATGCCCGCCGTCTATATTCAGAGCGATCTTGTGCCAATGAAACGCCCCGTTTTGATCAGAGACCTTCGCATGGGCTGACGCCAACTCCTCAACATCTTTGGAGGTGCAGCTCATCAGAGACACCGCTCGATCCACATAATCATCCACTTGAACACGTGGAACATGAGGCAAGGCAAACATCATCGCCAGAAAATCACCGCGCTTTTCGATTGAATCCGCGAACTGTGCGTAAACAGCCGCCTCTGATCGGACACCGGATTGCAAACGCGAAAGAAGGCGGATCGCGCCCCCTTCCCCCCTGCGGCCCGCCATGGTCAGCAATTGCACAATTTCTTCGGCAATTTCAGGATCACGCGCGTTGTATTCAACAAGCGCGACAGCCAGATCAAGCGCTGTCGCAACGCCATTGTTCAGATACACGCGTCTAAAAAATTCAACCGCGAGGTCACGCTGTGCAGGGCTTTGGGCAAGGCTAAATTCATATTTGGCGAACAGCTCAAGCGCTTGGGACGAGTTGCTCAGCATGTCGGCCCAAAACTGGAGCGCCTCGTTTGCCGCTAATGTATTCGACTGGACACGCTGCGCATGCGCGGCAACCATTTGACTGCGCCGATCGAGCGCGAGACTTTGGATCAAAGAGATCACTTCAGGATCGCGATCCGGCGAAAGCGACAAAAGATCAACGCCAGACACTGAGACATTGGCACGTTCTGACGCCGCATAAGACTGCGCCCACTCATTTGCGAGGCGCAGGCGCGGGGCATCAGGTGTGCGGCAACGATAAAGCGAATCCAGATCGTTCATTGCAACACTAAGCCCATGTCGCGAAACCGCTTCCATTAATAGGCTTTCGGTGCGCGCCAATTGCACAGGGTCATCGCGATAGCGCAGCAGCATATTGGCAAGCCTGCGTTGACCCAACCCATCACCCCGTCGCGCTGCTTCCTCTAGCAATGGCATCGCTTCGGCTTCACCAGCCCAACGTCCTTTGCGCCCCAGAATTTCCGCAGCGAGGCGCGTATAAATATTGCCCGGTGCCTCAGGGAGTTTTGTGATTTCCCAGAGGTAGTCCAACAGCAAGCTATCTTCGTCGGGTTCCAAACTGTCGATGTTCACAACCAGATCAAGGTAGGGGGCAATAGCCGCGCGTGTGCGACGTTTGTCCTGATCAAAATTGAACCCAAGGATCGCAGCAAGCTCGTTCTCGCTCACTGCACCTGATGCGACAAGCGCTGCACTACTAGCGTCATCAACAGTCACACCCAACCGCACAGCCAAATCCAGATAACGGCGCAATTCGACGTTGTTCTTCGTCTTAGCATCTGCATTCAGGTGAAATTCAACGATCCGCCAAGCGGCTTGGCTTCCGCCCATATCAGCCGCGAACTTGTACCATGCCAAGGCAATCGACGGATTAGGGGCAACCAAATCCCCTTTGATATATTCCTGCGCAATGCGCTCTGCGCGCTGACATACGCTACGATCAAGCGGGCCGAGAATACCGCCAAATGCCATCGTAACAGTCAAATCTAATGGGGCATCCCAGCCCTCAACCAAAATGCCCTGACCCGCAAGACGCGCAATTTCAAGGAGCGCCAAAGCACTCCCCGCATAAGCCGCTTCACGGATCAACTCTTGGGAAAAGAGCGGATCAGGCGCAACTCCAATACCTTCTTCATAGAAGAGCGCCAGTTTCACACGTTGCCCGTTCGTGAGTTCAGAAGCCCGCTCGCGCAAGCTGGCAACGATGCGTTGTTCGCGCAGTTGCTCACCCTGCCCCGCGCGCAACATCAAATCAATCCGCGCGAAAATAGCATCAACGTTGGTGAAGCTTTCATCGATCAAAGATTGCTGTGTGATAAGCGCATTCACAAAGGCAAAATACTGATTTGCGTCTGCGTTCATGTACCGCTGAATGTCACTGCGCAGATATCCTATGCGCTCAACATTGGTCAGCTCCTGTTTACCGCCTTCCGTGCGAAAATCGCTCACACCATCAGTGGGAGCTGGCGCATTGCACAAATCGCGCGGCGCAAGGGTTGGCGGAAGAAAATCCAGTTTCAACGGCAAGGACTGGGCAAAGCCAATCATCGGTGTCAGCGCCAAAGCCGCGATCAATGTCAGTGAACGAAACATCACAATTCCCCTTTCACGAACACACCAAAAGCTGCGCGCTCGCATCGAAACGCGCCGCGCCTTCGATTCCGACAGAGCTCATCTCTTCGCGTCGCAAGCTCGACAAGGGCAGGAAAAACCGCCCCGTCATGATTTGATCGGGATTGCGATAAATACTCCGCGTTCGAACAATTCCATCACGATCCGCAAAATGGAACTTTGCAAAGGACATCGCGGTCTCCCCCGCATCAAAAAGCAGTGCTTGATCCTCGCCCAATGGCACCTGATCTAGCTTCGCAAACAGACGATCCCCCTGCGGCGATAGAACCAAAGGAACGGCTGTCTCACAGCTGTTTTTAGCGGCATAAATCAATTCGCGCAGCGGTTGGCTGCCATGATCTGCCAAGGACGCCGTGATCGGCAATTCCCAAACCAGCACATCAGGTCGAGTTGTCTGGAATACCCTTGAAGTCATGTAAGACGCGAGCGCCGCAAAGGCACCGCCATCCTTCAGGCCATAGCTCAAAGCTTTTAGACCTGTTTCCTCGCTCAAAAACCCCGGAAGGTTGAGCGCCGGCGTTGATGTGATGTCAGTCCCCAACACGACAAGTGTGCTTTCTTCATCCGCCTCAGGCTGGCGCACGACGTCATCGCGCACGGTCGCATAGCTGCGCGTTTTAACTTGCGGGAGCTCACTCTGGCAGGCCGTTTGCAACTGCAAACGCATGGCAGAAGGTAGTGTCACTTCAGTGCCGACAGTTGAGCGAAACGCCCCACGATTAAGAGATCGCGCATTCGGGTGACGCTCCAGAACATCGCTGACTGTTTCTGCAAGCAGCTGCATCCCAAACGCTGTTGGCCGCGGGTCGGTTTCAAAAAACGGTCTATCGCCATTTCGCGCCGAAGTGCGCAGCGCGTTCAAAGGGTCGGCAACGGTTAGGCCCGCCGCCTTCATGCGCTCGATCATGTTTTCATATACAGCCATAGCTAAGGCCGGATCATGCCCTACATGTTCCGCCATCGCTGGTAGGTGATGCGCCAAAACCTGCGCGCGCGTCGGGATAGGAAGCACGATCAACGTTGTGCCACGCGCCGCAAGCGCATTTTGCAGCTCTGCGATCAGCTTAATACTTGGATCTGCGATATTGTGATGCGCTTGTAACTCCGGGCGGATCGAAAAGAAGTTTCCGTTCTTGCCTTCGACCGCAGGCAACGCCCCATGGGTCGTCAGATTGCGGCAGTCATAGGCAGATTGGGCGTGCACGGTTTGCCCCGCTAACGTTGCCGTCAGCGCACATGCCCCTGCCTTTAAAACGCGCCAAAACCTGCGCGTTCGTTTGCCTGTATCCTGTTTCATCTGCGCCCCCGCATGTGTCAGGTTTTATATATTGGACCGCTTTACCGATCCTATCCGTTATTGATCTGATCCCAATCCACCAAACGCAACAAATTTTGTGCGGTGGTTGAAACGGCCAGATGGTCTGATCTTTGTGCCAATTCTAGTAAGTTACGTGCTTGTATCAGATCATTGCGATCTGCGCGATCCGCCGCGCGCGTTTGCTCTAGCAGACCCATCGCCATGCCAAGCTCAAGACGCCCATCGCCATGCTCGCGGGCCTCCGCCAGAATACGATCGCGGGTCGCATCAGACAAAGGACCAAAAAGACGGCCCTCCCCGTTAAACGTCAGGACCGCTTGCAATGCCCGCGAATTGCCAGCCCAGGCATGGGGGTAAAGCACTTTGATATATTGATTGATCCGCGCCTTCGGTTCCGTTTGAGGATTTAGCTTGTGCATCGCATCAATCATCGTTCCAAGCGTCCAAATACGTCCGGTGCCCACGGCGATTGAAGAATAATAGGCCAGATCAGAGGGATCAGCGCTCTGACGTGCTGCCTGTAAAAGCCGCACATAACGTTGCGCCGCTAATCCATCACCCGCATTGGCCAGCGCACGCAAATCACTCGCGTGTATCGCTTGCCCATCATGGAGCGCGGTGCGCGCGGTGCGCAACGCTGCAGTTGGCAGACGCTTGCTGCTCCTCAGCCCGCGATCCACGGTTACTGAAATCTGCGCATTCGTCTCGTCTTGCCCCACCAAATTGGGAATAACCGGTACATGCACTTGTTGGGCCGCAAGGGGCCCAACGCAAAAGATCAAAATGATGAATGTCGCAAAATGTCTCACAGATCACTCCCGCAAAACCCGATCGAATTTACTGCAGGTTCGGTCGAACCATCCTTGATGCGCAGTGGAATAATTCCACCTAAATCAGCGGCAATGCTTGGGGTGAGACGCCGGATGTCACCATCGAGCAAACGCGGCAATTGCCGTTTGAAATTATTACGGTCCATCAAAATCTCACCGCCCGTCGCGACAGACAAACCTGCACGATTAGAGATAAGCACATTTTCTTTCAACGAGGTCCGCGCCCCTGCACTTTTCGCAGAGACCCAAATGCCGGCGCTGCCATGTCCTGCGATCAAATTCCCTGCAACAACAGTGCCGTTGCTTTTACGAATTTCGATACCTTTTTGGCGGTTATCCAGCAGGATGTTGTCACGCACCAAACCACATTGAGTTTGCAAAAATTTGATGCCTGCACCCGCTCGTTGCCAAATCAGGTTTTTGCTGACTTGTACACGATCAGACCCGCCCCTGACCAAAATCGCGACACGCTCACCAGCAAGGAAAATGTTGTTCGAAATTTGTGTTTCGCTCGAACCTTTGTCGACGCGAATAGCGTTGTGCATTGCGCCGCTTGCGAACAGGTTGTTGTTCACCGTTGTTTTTGGCGCGTTGACGATACTTAGGGCATTGTCGCGCACATTGAAAAACGTGTTTCCTGACACCTCAGCGTTCGTCACACCCGCAAGTGTCAGGTTCTTCAACCCATCAAACAAGCTATCCGTGATCGACACCTTGGCAGCACCTTGCTGCAACAAGTTGCCCGCAACAGAAATCCCGCTGAATTTCTCAGTGCGACCGAAACCAAGATCGCGCACGATGGCATTCTTCAAAAGCAAACTGCCGCCACTCGCGACAGTCACAAAAGGTGTAAAGCTGGGCGTATGGATGTTCTCTGGGCCCGTCGATTCAATCACGGCACCATTCACGTCCAAGGTTCCCATCGCCAGAATGAACGCACCTTTATCGCGCGCCATCGCCAAACGCTCACCGGGGCTCAAACGTAACGTTGCACCGGGCCAGATCACAACAGGCGCGGTCAATGTTCCGTCACTCAAGGGGGGCAATCCAAACGCGATCGAATAGGCGCGCACATCATCAAGCGTCACAACCCCCTTGCGTACTGAGAGCGCGACCGATCCACGCTCGCCCTGCGCATTCACAACGCCCTGCGCATTTTCACCTGTGTAGGTGTGCAGCAAGGTCGAAAGCATCAAGCGGAAGTTCGTCAGGTCAACTTCCTGCTGAACCGCGCGGGCACCTGCCAAAGGAACAAACATTTCATCTGCGGGCTTACCGGCGCGCAAATCTTGCTCAAGAACAGACAAATGCGCCCAATAAGCTGCAACATCCGCAGGCTCTGAAATTCCGTTTTGGACATGTAATTTGATCGCGCGCAAATCATTGCGCAGTTTCGATAGGTCAATATCAGTCACGTTCGCCAACCCAGCGATCGGGGCAAGCCCCAAGATCAAAGCGATAAACGCTGCGCGAAGGTTGAACGAAAGTAACTTAGCCATTGACCACCCTGCCTGTTGATTTGGGCTGGAAATCCGGTGACGCCAAAGTCACGAACAACAGCTCTGTCGGCTCGTCAGACAAGTTGGTCAGTGTGATTTGACCCGTCGGATCGGTGTAAATTCGACCACCCTCGCCCACTGTCTTCTGCCAGCTCGGCCCATTTGCATGCAGGCGGCCACGCACGACCAAAGCTTGACGTGCATCGCCCGGTTCAAGCGTCATAACACGGCCCACACCAATCTCGGCTGAACCAACCTGATAATTGTCGCTCTGCGCAAGTTCGGACACCAACTCCTGCTTGATCATAGGAACCATCGCCGCTTTCGGCTCTTGATGGCGCTCGGTCTCAGGGCGCTGGGTCTTTTTCAACTCATCCACAATCGCTTTCACGTCTTGCGTTTGATCCATCTTCGCAACGAGCAACGCATCTGGTGTGTCGATGATGATCACGTCATCTAGACCAACAACAGACACAAGACGGCTGTCCGCCCGCACCATTGTATTGGTCGCGCCATTCGCAATCACATCGCCTTGCAGGACATTGCCATCACCATCGGCTTTGGAAATGCCATACATGGCTTTCCAGCTACCAACGTCATCCCACTCCACATCCAACGAGGACATGGAAATCAGATCGGTTTTCTCAAACACGGCGCTTTCTGTTGGCTCGCTCGCGGCCTCAACAAAATGCGCAGAGTCTAGATGCAAAATTCCGTCTTCGCCCTTCGCTTCGCTTACCGATTTGGCAACAGTATCCGCCGTCTCGGGATCGAACTTGCGATATTCTTCGCGGATCGTGTTTGCCGCAAACATGGAAATGCCCGACGCCCAATATGCACTGCCACCCGCGATCAGCTCTTCCGCAATATCACGCGGCGGCTTTTCGACAAAACGGTCTACATGGCGCACAGGGCCGAAACCCTCCATCGCGCCGCCATCAACAATATAGCCAAAGCCAGTTTCTGGGCTGCGTGGCTTAATTCCGAACGTCACAATCTGGCCAGCAAGCGCCGCAGGCAGGCAGGCGTTCATGGGTTCGCCAAGCTCACCTTCAATCACGTGATCCGCAGGAACAACAACAAAGACAGTCTCAGGGTCGTGCTCCAGCATCACTTCAGCAGCAGCCAAAACCGCAGGGCCAGTATTGCGCCCCATCGGTTCGCAAATAATACGCGCATTAACCTGCAAATCTTGCAGCTGTTTGCGCACAGTACCTTCATGGATACGACCGGTTACAATGACAGGATCAGCAAAGCGTGGACCACGGTGACGCTGCACCGCAGATTGGAAGAACGTCATGCTCTCAGGACCACCAATGCGCTGGAATTGCTTGGGGCTGTGCTTGCGTGACAGCGGCCAAAGTCGGGTTCCGTTTCCGCCGCAGATGATCAGAGGTGTGATCAATGTCATTGTGTGTTCTCCTGCCTTAAGCCTAGAACGCCACGCAGTGTTTTAGACAACCGCAAGCGTGCAGACAAATTCGTTTCACTCGGTTGCAAGCTTCCGCTTTCGACCGATAGATCAATAGGAACAAAGAGGTCACCACGAAGGGCGGCGGCACGGGTCATGTCACGAACATTAACAGTCGCAGGCATCTCTCGCCCGTCACTGAGTTCTAGTGTAACTGCGTCTCCTTGGAGCACCCGCGTCAATCCTTCAATACTGATCATTGTCCTTAATCTTAATGAAGATTTGTCGTCTAAAATTGTCATAATTAAGTCGGTAGGAAGGACAGTTGTGCCTTGATACACCTCATTTGCGACAAGAACTTGTCCGGGCTTAGGCATCTGAAAACTAAGTACATCTCCGGTGTTAGAAGCAATAGAATAAGCCACTTCACCCACATTTGCATTGGGGTTCAGGTAGGTCACCTGACCTGCAACTGTGGCTTGCATGGACAGTCCGGCCTGATCAATAAAGACCGGATGCATTTCGTAGGCTGAGTTGTATCGCGAGAACACAACACTAAAGGCGAGAATCACCAAAGTCGCCGACAAGAGCGCAACCCCGATCGAGCGCACGCGATCGCGCGTTGATTTCTGGGCAGCCACTTTTGGCGCTTTGGGTTGCGTTGGTCCGCTATAGCTCATCATGCCGTTCAACGTGACAAGATCACCGGCAATATAGCTGTTCATAATGTAGCGCAGTTGCGCCAAATGCGGACCCGTCGGATCAGAGAACAAGAAGATGCTCGTGCTCTCATCGCCGCGATCTGTGGCAATGACTTCCACCATCAACGTGACAGCGAAATCCTCGAACGGGAAGTTAAGCGTGATCAGCCCCTTCCCACCTGTTTTCATCGTGCCGTTTGGTAGCGCGATTTCCATCTCGGCAACAGAAATTCGCGTGCCATCAATCCACTTGTCACCAAGCTTGATCGAAAACGGCATCGTGAGCATCGGGTGCTCATTCTCAAGGCCAAATCCCACAGGGACCGCCGGTGAGGCTTCAGCTGATGTGTGTGCAGTATCGCTCATGTCAGCCTCCTACTCCAAAGTATTCAAATAAAGGATCGCCAGGGACAGCCATCCATAAGCCAGCGTTTGATACGCCGTGCTTTCCGCCATTTTCAGGCGTTCATAAAACGACAACACCTTGCCACCGCCGCCTGATCCCTGACGGGTCCATTTTTGGCGATCCAATCGGAACAAAACAAACGTCTTAATGATCGCGCCCGACACCTGACCAAAGTACAAGATGAACGGATGCGTCACAGGGAACCACTCGCGATTGAACATCGCAATGTAGGCGCTGAACATATACCGCGTCATCATCACCCAGCTGATATAAAGCGGGATCACAATCGGCGATGATAGAACCGCTGTGATCAAAACAGAAATAGGGCCAACCATCGTGGTCCAGCAACTCACGCGCTGATCCAAGATGGACCACCATGTAAAGAAACCCATATCGCGCGGACCCATCGCAATCGCGCGCCCGTTCGTACGCATCATATTGCCAAACCAACGCACCATGAGCGTCTTGGAACTATCATAAAATGAATCGCTCGGCTGTGTTTCGTAAGAGCGACTTTGAACATCCGGCAGATACGCTGTCTCATAGCCACGCGAGAGCAACCAGAACCAAGTTGATTTATCATCGCCGGTCAAAAAGTTAACGCGGCCCAAACGCCAGTGATCGAGATAGTCCTCACCAACTGCGCGCAGGAACGTCGGATCAGTAGACAGATCCGCGCGGAATACGCTCATGCGTCCGGTCAATGTCAAAACACGGTTCGACAGACCCATAGAACACATCATCACCTGCCGCTGGTTAAAGCGCAGAGTGAACCAATCCTTGAACAGACCCGGCTTATCAATAATCGCCGCCTCATCCGTGGTCAGCGCACCGACTTTCGGATCAAGGAACACAGGCGCACAGCGCGCCCAAATATCTTCGGGCACAATCGTATCGCCGTCGACAAAGACCATAATGTCATCTTTGCGCGGCGAGAAGCTCGCCAAAATACGCAGCGCTTTTTGCATCGCATCGCGCTTACCGCTGGATTTGATCCGATCAATCACCAATGCCACATGCGTGCGATCCGTCACCGTTGCATTGTAAATATCGCGGATCAGACGTTCATCCATACCGTCTACAACAGAAGCCACAATCGTCGCCCCATCCCGCGCGGCCATGCCTGCTTTGAAAATGGAACGATAGACCGGCAAAGTTACATCCTGATCCACCATGAAACTGGTGACCATGAAATAACAATGATGCTTGGACGTGCTTTGCGCAAACGCAGCCTCCCGCGCCTTTTTCCAGCGCGGGTAGGTTTTCAGTTTAAAGTAAAGTGCACGGGAAAAGTTGAGCGTCGCCCAACTGTAACGCCAAATGCCAAGCGCACCGACAATCAGCACAGTCCCTTCCACGCCCTGCATGTCCCCCAAGAAACCTCGGGGGGTCACACAGACCAATAGAATGGCTACTGAAAAGTAAGCCATATGGGTTAATGCCATCATCATTCCTGATGCGCCTCCAGCCTTGCGGATTTTACCAGCAGATACCTTGGTACTGCTCACCGGACGTCATCTCGCGATTGAGACGGGTCAGGTCCACAACAGGACGATCATTCGCAGCCGCCTCAAGACGTGCGACGGTTTCCTTATAGTGGTTGCCCACCAGAACCGTGCCAGAGCTTTCGATCAACTCATCAAGGTCTTTGACCAAACGCTGCTCAAGATCAGGCACATCATCATTGCCGCGACCCGCGCCAGGCGTCCCCGTGTCATAAGCTTCTTGAACGAATGGATCATAGACAGAGACATCAATGCCCTTGTCGATCAAACGCGCCGCCAATGAAATCAGCGGGCTTTCCCGTAAATCATCCGTGCCGGGCTTGAACGAAATACCGACGAAGCCAACCTTCTTGGTCCCGCTATCGATCACCATCTTCTCTGCTTTTGCAATCTGCGCCTCATTGGCTTCCAGAACTGCGCTCAGCATATGATGCGGCGTGCCAGTGCTGCCTGCCAGATATTTCAGTGCGCGTACGTCTTTGGGCAAGCAAGAGCCGCCAAAGGCGAAACCGGGTCGCATGAAATACGGGCTCATCGCGATCTTGTCGTCAGAGCATAGAATTTCCATGACCGTCTGACCGTCAATGCCGCTCGCTTTGGCAATGTTGCCAATCTCATTAGCAAACGTCACTTTCACAGCGCGCCATGTGTTAGATGTGTATTTCACCATCTCGGCTGTTTTGATCTCAACCTGATGCATCTCGCATGGCAGGTCCTTGTTGATCCCTTCCAGCACTTTGCGCGTGCCTTCATCGAGATAACCAAACACGATCAAACCGGGGTTATAGTTGTCTGCAATCGCCGTGCTCTCGCGCAGGAATTCTGGGAAGTAACCAACCCCGAACTCTTTGCCAGCGGTTTTACCAGATGTCGCTTCCAGAACAGGGACACATCCCTCTTCCGTGCTGCCGGGCACAATTGTCGAACGCACAACAACGCAATGATACGTATCTTTGTCCGCGAGTGCTTTGCCGATGTTCTCACAGACTGATGTCACATAGCTGAGACCGACAGAGCCATCAGGCGCCGAAGGTGTGCCAACGCAAATAAACGACACATCTGTGTCGCGCACCGCGGCTGCGAAATCATCTGTTGCTGTCAGGTTCCCCGCCTTGACGACTTCCGCCACCAATTCGTCGATACCTTCTTCAACGATCGGGCTTTGACCCGAATTAATTGCTTTGATTTTTCCTGGATCGACATCGACCGCAATAACGTCATGCCCGTCGCGTGCCAAACACGCTGCGGAAACAACCCCCACGTAACCGATGCCAAAGACGCTAATCTTTGCCATTTCTGCTCTGCCTCATTGTGCGCCGCTTTTTTGCGCGGCTGTTTTTGTTCAAACTATGCACTTGTTATTGCTTCAAACTATGCACCCGGCGAACAAATTCGAACAAGCTCTGGCTGTAAAAGTCTGCGTCGTAGAAAAATCCCTGTGCCAATTTCGCCACTCTCACGTCAGACATCTTGCGACAAACACAAGTTATGGTCTATGCCTTCGGTTCAAGCACAACGTTGCCTTATTTCCGCCGCAAAGCGATCTGAGCCGTTGCATGAAAAATGAGCACTCAAAACAAGAAGAGATAAAAATGCGGGTCATGAAAATTCTCACAAGTCTTGTTTTTCTCTTGTTTTTAAGCGCCTGCCAACCTGTTGACCCTGTACAACAACAGATCAACAGCAGCATAGAATTCGCCCCTCCCACCGGGTTCACCCGCGCCTTTAGCCCTAAACCTTATAATTTCACCCGTGCCTACGCGACCCAAGGCAAACCCGTGCGCTTTGGTGAATATTCCGAACGGTTTGAGCTACGCGATGGAGATTGTGACGTCACAAACTGCAGCAGCCCGCGCGCCCGCGCTGAAATCCAGCGCGATGCCGACTTCATCAAAGCAAACGTCGGTGATGACATCTGGTACGCTTGGAGCTTTTACAATCAGTCCATACCGTCCTTCACCGCAAAGAACTCTCTGCGCCTTGTCTTTGGGCAATGGACGATGGGCGGACAACGTCCCGCGATCTTCCGCCTCATGCAGGTTGGTCAAGACGAAGTGAACTTCGCGGGCTGCGATCCAACTGTGTGTTCAAACATCTTCCCTGTGCGGGGCGACGTGGTGCTGCAACTCGATGATATCGCAAAGACCTATAAATGGGGCGAGTCTCAGAATAACGGAAACATCTGCCGCCTCTTTGATATGACAGCTGCACGCGGCCAATGGGTTGATCTCACCGTCAACACCAATTTTTCCACCGGCGATGACGGATACTTGCGTGTTTGGGTAAACGGGCAATTGGTTTGCAGCTACAGCGGCCCCATCGTGAGTCAAGCCAGCGTGCTTGAGCGCTCAGGAAACAAACCTGAGCATCGTCGGGGTATCTTTTCGACTTGGACAAACCGTTGGAAGGGCGCCACTGGCGGGGCCGCTATTCCGACAATGGTCGCGTACTACGATGGCTTCAGGTTCGGCAGCAGCTTTGCCGAAGTAAACGCGCCGTTCGATCAAGACGGTCAAACAGAACAAAGCAGTAATTCTCTGGCTACAAGGCCAGACAACTCAGAGAAAGCGGGCGCCTTTGCAAAAGGCGCAGCTCAATTGTTTAAGAAATCAATTTTTCCTAGGTTTTAACGCGAACTGAAGAACCGTCTGCATATTGCAGTGCGAGAACTCCGTCTTGAACGCTCAACACAGGCTTGCCCTTCATGGCATTGCCGCGACGTTCAAACCGCAAAACACCACCAGAAGACAAATCGCCTTCTACCGTTGCGCCCGGTCGTACATCAATTTTCGTGGTCGATTGATCTTTTTTCAAACTCATCAATCCGTTCCTTTTAGCAGCAGTGCAAAGATGAAAGAGCACACACTCAATCTATCTGAAAGGTCATTAAAATTGCGTTACCAGCAGCGGTAAAGCAACCCAATGACTGCACTTTGTCTTTCCCCAATACACTTATAGCGCAAGCCTGCACATTGTGGCAAGAAAACGGCACGCACTATCCTCACAATGGGGATAGATCACAATATATTGGTGGGGATTGGCTTTGATGCAGCTACAAAACCGCCACATTATGGCCAAATGATCTCCCAAAAATCGGCATTTCGACTCTAACTTCAGTAGAATCACCTCCGAAATTGACGTGATCCGGTCGACTGTGCTGACAAAAATGTGAGCCGCGCGAACGTAGATTCGAGTTGATTAAACAACGCCCTGCCGTCACATCATAAAGAAGGAATATGTTGTCTATCATTCGAACCGGAGATTTTATGAAACGCCGTTCTTTTATCGCCAGCGCTGCGGCTTTGCTCGCCCTCCCTACCCTCGCAAGCGCGGAGGGTTTCACAGACTACACACCCGGCGCAATCAAAGCTGCACTGGATAGTGGCAAGACCGTTTTGGTCGACTACTCCGCCACATGGTGCAGCACCTGCAAACGTCAGGAACGTGTCATCAACGCCCTGCGCGCCGCCGATCCCGCCTATGATGCGAACCTGACATTCATCAAGGTCGATTGGGACACCTACAGCCGCCATGATGTCACCCAAAGCCGCAATATCCCGCGCCGCTCTACTCTGATCGTCTTGCGCGGCGATCAGGAGCTTGGCCGCATTATCGCCGGCACCGCAGAGAGCCAGATCAAAGCACTCATGGATACCGCGCTTTAACATTTACATGTGGCGTGCTTTCCTCGGGCAGCACGCCAAACCCACCCCCTCGCGCGAAGGCCCATGAACATGCATGACACTACGGACTGGGTCGAAAAATTCTACGGCTTGGCCCGACTAGAGCCTGCGATCAAATCGCGCCTCAAATCCCGCGCGTCGATCCTCACTGTTCCGAGCGGCACAATGGTTTTCGGCCCAAACAAGTCGCCGGAAAATATGCTCTTCTTGCTCAGCGGCACTGTGCGTGTTCAACAAACCTCGGACACCGGCCATGAAATCGTGCTCTACCGCATTGAAGCCGGCCAAAGCTGCGTGCTGACCACGGCCTGTTTATTGGCCTATGACGACTATGCCGCCGAGGGCATAACAGAAACAGATATCACAGCCGCCGCGATCCCCCGCGATGTGTTTGATGATTTGGTCGCCACTTCAAAATCCTTTCGCGATTTCGTCTTTGCCGCCTTTTCCAAACGTATCACAGACCTCTTCGTCACAATCGACGAGGTCGCATTCCAGCGCCTCGACGTCCGTCTTGCCAGTGTTTTGACCAAATTGTCCGAAGGGTGTCCTAAGATTTCAACGACCCATCAAAAGCTCGCCGTTGAACTCGGCACAGCGCGCGAAGTCATTTCGCGTCAGCTCCAAGAGTTCCAAAGGCGCGGCTGGATTGAAACCGGACGTGGCACCATCACGCTGCGAGACGCCCCTTCGATCAAACGCCTT
>NZ_JBDWVM010000224.1:0-4476 GCF_039984035.1 Planktotalea sp.
CAAATCCGCCCAAGAACGAGCGCCTTCCGTGCTTTCAGACCAACCCGGCATTTCTTCATAAATCGGCGTGCAGCGCGTTTGGTGATCTGCTGCCGTTGGCAGGTAATCAATGCGCTCACCGTCAAGCATGTAACCCGTGCAGATTTTCAACGTCTCAAAGCCGTCTAGAACGTCCAGCTTTGTGAAGGAAATACCCGTCACGCCAGATGTTGCACATGTTTGACGCACAAGAGCTGCATCGAACCAGCCACAACGACGCTTACGACCCGTCACTGTGCCGAATTCACGGCCACGTTCGCCAAGGCGCTGACCATCATCGTCGTCTAGTTCTGTCGGGAACGGGCCTTCGCCTACGCGTGTTGTGTAGGCTTTTACAATGCCCAGAACGTAATCAATGGAACCCGGCCCCACGCCAACACCTGTTGCCGCCTGCCCTGCAATCACGTTGGAGGAGGTCACGAAAGGGTAAGTGCCAAAGTCGATATCAAGCAACGCACCTTGCGCGCCTTCAAACAAAATACGATCGCCACGCTTTTTGCGATCGTTGAGAATCTTCCAAACCGGCGCTGCATATTTTAGAATCTGCGGTGCGATCTCAACAAGCTGCGCGACCAGTGCATCGCGGTCAATCGGCTCGATTCCGAGACCTTTGCGCAATGGATCATGGTGCTGCAAGGCGCGATCAACACGCGCTTCCAGCGTCGCCTGATCGGCCAAATCAGCAACGCGCACAGAGCGGCGACCGACCTTGTCTTCATAAGCTGGGCCAATGCCGCGACCAGTCGTGCCGATCTTCGTACCTTTAGAGGCCGCTTCTTCACGCGCACGATCAAGTTCGCCGTGGATTGGCAAAATCAGAGGTGTATTTTCCGCGATCATCAGAGTTTCCGGCGTGATTTCAACGCCTTGCTCAACGATGGATGCGATCTCTTTGACCAAGTGCCAAGGATCAAGCACCACGCCGTTACCAATAATGGACAGTTTGCCACCACGCACAACGCCAGACGGAAGCGCGTTCAGTTTGAACACCTCGCCATCAATAACGAGCGTATGGCCCGCGTTATGCCCGCCTTGGAAGCGCGCGATAACATCGGCTCTCTCTGACAACCAATCTACAATTTTGCCTTTACCTTCGTCGCCCCATTGAGCGCCGACAACGACCACATTAGCCATGCGAGAGACCTTTCCCATTACGTCAAACCCGCGCCCGTATAGTCTGCGCCTGTGCTAAGCGAAACACCTATTTCGCCGCATCTGCACACAAAACACCTTTTAAAGCGTCGCGCTGCGCTGCAAAGGAGCGTGATTCATCTAATCGAAACCGCGTCTGGACATGTTCACAGAGTTGCGCGACATCTATGCCAAAGGAGTTCGACCTATGATCCGTATCGCAATTAGATGGCTCATCGCATTTGTTTTGCTGGCTGCAACCTTCAACCCGACAGACTATAACTGGGTGCGCTGGTCGCTAACGAACTTCGGCGAGCAACTGCCAATGATCGTGCTCAGCGGTTTGATCCTGCTGATCGGCTACATCATCTTTTTACGCGCAACGCTCCGCTCTATTGGCGCCTTTGGCATGTTTCTTGTTCTCGCCGTCGTCGCTGCCCTTCTTTGGGTGCTCTATGATTACGGCTGGCTCTCGCTAGAGAATCAGAACCTGAACCAGTGGCTCGCTATTGTCGCGCTTAGCTTTGTTTTGGGTGTCGGCCTTAGTTGGTCCCACATTCGCCGTTCGATTTCCGGTCAAACAGATATGGATGACGTCGATGAGTAAATTACATGACTTCAACGCGACCCTGCGCTGGACAGGAAACAAGGGCACAGGCACCTCAAGTTATCGCGCCTATACCCGCGAGTGGACTTTAGAAAGCGACGGCAAGCCTGCGATTGCCTGCTCGAACGATCCGATGCTGGGTGGTGACCCGTCCCTTTATAACCCCGAAGACATGCTCATCGCAGCGCTAAGTTCCTGTCATATGCTCTGGTTTTTGCATCTTGCCTCCGATGCGGGGCTGACGGTGCATTCCTATGAGGACAATCCAATCGGCACTGGTGAAAGCCTCCCCGATGGTACAGGTCGTTTTGTGCGTGCACTTTTGCGTCCTAAGATCGGACTTTTACCGGGCAATGACACTGCGCTGGCGGACGCAGTTCATGGACGAATCCACAATCACTGCTTCATTGCGCGCTCTGTGAATTTCCCAGTTGAGATCGATGCACAGTATTTTGAGACCACTCAGGCCGATTGACGGGTTGCACGGGCGCTCATGATTGCCTAGATAGCACGCTGTACCACTAACGCGCAGGCACCCATGGAAAACGTCGTTCTGATCATTCACCTCCTTTTGGCTTTGTCACTGGTCGGCGTCGTTTTGATGCAACGTTCCGAAGGGGGCGGCCTTGGTATGGGCGGCGGTGGCGGCGGTGGCGGCGCAATGTCTGGCCGTGCAGCAGCGACTGCCCTTGGTAAAATCACGTGGATCTTGGCCATTTGCTTCATCATCACGTCGATTACATTGACAATCATTGCCGCGCAAAAATCTGCAGGTAGCTCTGTTCTAGATCGTCTAGGCGATGCACCAGCGGCTGCTGAGCAAAGCGCACCAGCAAGCGATCTTGGTGCAGGAAGCGATCTATTGCCTCCATCCGCCGACGATGCGCCACTGGTTCCACGCGCGGACTAACACCACAACTTTTTGAGACTTCGCAGGGTTCCGCAACATCATGTAGCGGTTCTCTTGCCAAACTCGCACGAATCCTGTAACGCTTAAATCCCGTGATGCTCGGTATTTTTGCGATGCCGATCACTTGAAATTTGACCAATCTTTCGCCCACTCACACTGCGATTAGGTCCACACGGGAGCGCTATGCACATGGCTAGATTTATTTTTATTACTGGTGGCGTTGTGTCCTCCCTCGGCAAGGGTCTTGCATCTGCAGCATTGGGATCGCTTTTACAGGCACGTGGTTTTTCCGTCCGTTTGCGCAAGCTTGATCCCTACCTCAACGTTGATCCGGGCACGATGAGCCCGTTTGAGCACGGTGAGGTATTTGTGACGGACGATGGCGCAGAAACCGATCTCGATCTGGGTCACTATGAACGGTTCACAGGCGTGCCTGCGCGCAACACCGATTCCATCTCGTCAGGTCGCATCTACACAAACGTTCTCGAAAAAGAACGTCGCGGCGACTACCTCGGTAAGACGATCCAAGTGATCCCACATGTGACGAACGAAATTAAAGACTTCATTTCCATCGGCGAAGACGAGGTTGATTTCATGCTCTGCGAAATCGGCGGCACTGTTGGCGATATCGAAGGCCTGCCCTTCTTTGAAGCGATCCGTCAATTCAGCCACGATAAGCCCCGCGGTCAATGTATCTTCATGCACCTCACGTTGCTGCCCTATCTGGCAGCCTCTGGCGAGCTAAAGACAAAACCCACGCAGCACTCTGTTAAAGAAATGCAAAGCATTGGCCTCGCGCCAGATATTCTCGTGTGTCGCTCTGAGCAGCCAATCCCGGAAAAAGAGCGCGAAAAGATCGCGCTTTTCTGTAACGTGCGTAAAGAGAGCGTCGTTGCAGCCTATGATTTGAAATCCATCTATGAGGCCCCCCTCGCCTATCACGAGCAAGGTCTCGATCAGGCGGTTCTGGATGCGTTCAATATCAACCCAGCACCAAAACCTGATCTGCGCGTGTGGGAAGACGTTGCCGATCGTATTCACAACACAGATGGTGAAGTGAACGTTGCTATTGTTGGCAAATATATTCAGCTCGAAGATGCCTATAAATCGATCAAAGAGGCCCTGACGCATGGCGGCATGGCCAACCGTGTCAAAGTGAACGTCTCATGGGTCGATTCCGAAGTCTTCGATAGCGCCGATGCAGCACCTTACCTTGAGGGCTATCACGCGATTGTCGTTCCAGGCGGATTTGGCGAACGTGGCACAGAGGGCAAAATCAAAGCAGCGCAATACGCGCGTTTGAACAAAATTCCTTACCTTGGCATCTGCCTTGGCATGCAAATGGCCGTGATCGAAGCGGCGCGTAACGTGGCCGGCGTGACTGCCGCAGGCTCTGAAGAGTTTGACCATGAATCGTCCGGCAAGAAGCGCTTTGAACCTGTTGTGTATCACCTTAAAGAATGGGTGCAGGGCAATGCGAAAGTCAGCCGCAAAGCCGACGACGACAAAGGCGGCACTATGCGTTTGGGCGCCTATGATGCGACCCTGACAGAAGGCTCCAAAGTGGCGGAAGTCTACGGGACCACCGCAATCGAAGAGCGTCATCGCCACCGCTATGAGGTCGATATTGCCTATAAAGAAAAGCTGGAAGCCGCAGGCCTCAGTTTTTCTGGCATGTCCCCAGATGGCAGCCTACCAGAGATCGTTGAATGGAAAGATCACCCTTGGTTCATCGGCGTTCAGTTCCACCCGGAACTGAAATCAAAACCGTTTGACCCACATCCCCTGT
>NZ_JBDWVM010000225.1:0-9769 GCF_039984035.1 Planktotalea sp.
CTTTACCGGTGCGTGGATCGTTTAAGCGGGCGCTAACCCTCACGCGTTACGGTTGCAAGATGTCTTGCTTTTCTAAAATTCGGTTGTTAGGCTCTCCTAATAGTTGTGCTCCGAAGCGGGGGTGTTACCGAGTTTCTCCGAATCGTAGACGTAAGACTGTTATAGAAATGTGCTATAAGGATAAGGTAACTATGAGCTATAAAGTTAAGTCCACCGTAGATGACGACGTGCTCGTTGTCGGGTTCAAAGCAAGCCGTACCAAAGGTAAGAAGAAGAGCTCAAAACAGCTTAAGGGCGCTCAACGTATGGTTGATGAATCGTCCAAGGCGCTTGAGACCTTTGCGTCTGGCTACCGCGCGCGTCACAAGAAATCGAGCAGCAAGAAACGCGATGGCTGGCTGCGCGATATGGATGACAACGTCTTCAAGGCGACACGCAAGAGTGTCCGCAAGGTCAAACTGGATCGTGTTCTAGGCTTCTAGCTTGGTTCACAAACCTCTTGCGCCTGTGTAGCCAAATTAGAGCTGCGGCTCAGGTGTGTTTGCGTTTTGAATTCTACTAAATAGGTTTTGCTCAATGGGACTTCACGCCCTTGTGCGGCGCGCGGCAGTATCGACTGCTGCAGCGCCGGCAATAGTTATGTCTGGACAGGTGGTTGATTATACGACCCTCGACCAGTCGGCCGATCAGATCGCCGCTGGCCTGAAAAGCATGGGCGTGAAAGCAGGGGATCGTGTTGGCCTGTGGCTCGCGAAAGGGGCGCCAGTCGTGGCGTGCATGCAAGCCATTTTGCGCCTTGGCGCGGCCTATGTTCCGGTTGATCCAAATAGTCCGGCAGAGCGCGCCCGCAAGATTTTCACCGACTGCAACGTGCGGCTTGTGCTGACAACGCAGGCGCGTGTGCAGATGGCAGGTGAGGTGCTTGAGGGCTTGGCGCTTTGCCTTTTGAACGAAGAGTGTGATCTCAGCGCGCCTGATGCTTCGCTTGGCACCGCCTTTGATCCGTTTGTGGGTCACGCCGTTAATGATGCGGCTGTCACTGGCGATGATCTCGCCTATATCCTTTACACGTCAGGCTCGACAGGAACGCCGAAAGGGGTGTGCATCACCCACGACAATGCGCTCGCCTTTATCGAATGGGCGGGGTCCGAGCTGCGCCTTGATCCGACCGATCGTCTGGCCAATCACGCACCATTGCATTTTGATCTTTCGGTTTTGGATCTTTACGTGGCTTTTCGCGCCAAAGCGTCGGTTTTGCTGCTGGCAGATGGCCTGTCCTTTTCCGCTAGCGCCCTCTTAGAAGAGATCGAACGCGACCGACCGACGGTTTGGTATTCTGTCCCGTCCGTGCTGATGTTGATGATGCAGGCGGGGCTTTTGGAGCTGCAAAAACCGAGCCTGAAAACCATTTTGTTTGCAGGTGAAGTCTTTCCGATCTCCCAATTGCGGGTTCTTAGAGAGCGCTGGCCAGATGTGCGTTTGTTGAACCTCTATGGCCCGACAGAAACAAATGTTTGCGCCTATTATGAAGTAACAACGCTTGATCCCGAACGCCGCGTGCCTGTTCCGATTGGGCGTGCGTGTTCGGGGAACAAACTTTGGGCGCAGCAGCCTGACGGGGTGCATGCCTTGCCGGGGGAAGAGGGCGAACTCTTCGTTCAAGGCCGCTCCGTCACGCCCGGATATTTTGGAAAAACGCCCCGTGGCGATGCCCCTTATGCGACGGGCGATTTAGTGCGCGTGCTTGAGGACGAGATGTTCGAATACGTGGGCCGTTTGGACCACATGGTGAAATTGCGCGGTCATCGCGTGGAAATCGGCGAAATCGAGGCTGCATTGGCAGCGCATTCTGCCGTGCAAGAGGTCGCTGTTATCGTCGACGGTGAGGGGCTAGAGGCGCGCCTTGTCGCCTTTGTGACATCGCAGGAAGCCAAACGCCCTGGGCTTCTCGCGCTCAAAGCGCACTGCGCAGCGCACCTGCCACGTTACATGATCATCGATGCGTTGCGACATCTCGAAACGATGCCGCGCACCAGCACGGGCAAAATAGACAGGCAGCGACTTGCTGCCATCCTTCATGAACCTGAATTTGAGGAAACACACTAAATGGGAACTATTTTTGATCAGCTGCGCGACTACGTCGTCAACGATGTCCTTGAAGGCGAAGACGTAGGCCTTGAGGCCACGACGAAGCTCTTAGAAATCGGCGTTTTGAATTCGATGGAGTTGATGAAAATGGTGCAACACATCGAAGACAGTTTTGATGTGAAAGTCCCGTCGAAAGCGGTCCGCGCGGAAAATTTCCGAGACCTCAATTCTATCACCCAATTTGTGACCGAGCTTCAGGCGTAAGCCAAATTTAGTTTAGGCAGAAGGATTTACCACATGTTAGATAAACCACTTCCAACAGCAAATGCGGCTTCGCCTCGTTTGGCGCTTATGAAAATCGCTTTGGGCGGCTGGTTGTCTCAGGCCACCTATGCGGCTGCCAAACTTGGGTTGGTCGAAATCATCGGCGACGGCGCGCTCACCCCGCATGAGATTGCTGGTAAAGCGGGCACTGACCCTGATGTCAGCTACCGTCTGCTGCGCGCATTGGCCAGTGTCGGCCTCTTTGTCGAAGATGAAGATGGCCGTTTTTCAGTGACGCCCGTGGGCGAATGTCTCAGCGGCGAGCGACCGGATTCTTTGCTGCCTTTGGTCACAATGATGGGCGAAGAGTTCCACAAAGTCTGGGGCGATATTGTACCGTCTATTCAGACGGGTGAACCTGCATTCCCGCGCGTGTTTGGCGAGAGTTTTTTCGAGTTCTTGCAAGATCACAACAGCAGCGGAACGAATTTCGATGCCTGCATGGCAACGCTCCACGGCGCTGAGGCGGATCATGTTGTCGATACGTTTGATTTCTCTCCTTATAGAAAGATCGCAGATATTGGTGGTGGCAAAGGCAGTCTGCTTTGTACGATCCTGCGCCGCCACGAAGAGGCTGAAGGTATCTTGTATGATTTGCCCGAAGTCATTGAACGCGCGAAGGTTTTTGTCGGCGATGCAGGGATGAGCGAGCGGTGCACACTGATCCCGGGTAGCTTCTTTGAAACCGTGCCAGATGACGCCGATCTCTATGTCTTGCGCCATATCATTCACGACTGGGACGACGCAAAGTCAGTGCAAATCCTGAAGAACTGCGCCGCGAAAATGAAGCCAGGCGCGAAGTTGTTGATCATTGATTGCGTCATTCCTGCTGGCAACGATTGGTTCCCCGGAAAGTTTATCGATCTGCACATGCTTTTGTTGGCGGGCGGCAAAGAACGCACAGGCGTGGAGTTCGGGGATGTTTTGAAAAAAGCCGGTTTGAACATGAAGCAGATTTTGCCTACGCCCATCCCGCGGGTCAGCATTGTTGAAGCAGAACTCGCTGCACCGGACAAACCATGACCCTCATTCGCGGGTTCGCTCTGATCTGGCAAATCCCATTGGGAATTGCCTCTTTTTTATATTTTCGCCTGCTGCGCGCTGTTTTCGTATCCTTTGGACGGCGACATTTTCGCAAGCATCCCGAAGCGTTCCGCGTGTGGAAACCATTGCAAGGCAAAGTGCTGGATGAGCCGCAAATGTTGGGGCGCTACATGGTCACGGGACCGCGTTGGAACACCCATGCATTGATTGCGACGGGCGGGCCCGTCACAGTGCGCGAACATCTGCACATGAACACAGATACGCTGACGCAATCGGCTAAATATTGGGCTGTATGCCTCTATGAATTCCCAAGTTTCAATCTCGCAGGCGCGACCAACAAGCTGCTCGAATTGAAGCCTGAAACCAGCGTTGGGGGAATGCCGGGGCAAATCGAATTTCACGTCCCACCCGGTGATTATTATGTTGGCGTACGTCTGTATGATCCGAAACCAACGGTCAGTTATCCTGAATTAGTGGTGGATGGTGAGACGACACTTTTGTCGAGCGCAATCACGCATGATGCCAATAGCTTTTACCCAGACTTGCATCTTCGTGATCGGCCGTCGTTTCGCTTCATGCACTACTATGTGTACGTAGCGGTGAAATGGCGGCGCTTTTTGCCACGAGCTTGGGTCGATGATGAGCTACTGCCTGTAGGGGATGCGCATACGACGTTCTTTTATGGCACGTTGGAGGCGGGTGAACATCTGAACTTTGAGTTGGATCCGGCATTACTGGACAGCCACGGGGTGTTCTGCACGACTTATACGCGCTCCAGTCTGCCGCGAGATAGTTTTTCGGTCTCTTCCGCAAATTTTACGGGTCCAGAGAGCAGTGAGCCGGTGGTTTATCTGATCCGCGTGCTCAAGTTGCGCGAGGCAGACGCGCTGGAAAACCCGGACCTGATCGAAAGCGCGAAGCCAACGGTTGTAGCTCATCCGAGCACCGGTCCCGCAGTTGCCTAATCTAATCTCATTAGCTCTGAAGAGCGTCAGCCAAAGAGCCAAATAAATTATGCTTAGTCAGAAAAAGATACCGACGCCTCTGAAGTTAGAAAAAATAAAGGAACCGCTGCAAATCGGAGAGCCGCGCAATCCGCGATTTCGCGGGTTTTCGATCTTTGGAGGTTTGTTCGCACTTTTGATGCGCCTTCTTTGGACGCGCCTCAAACGCGGAAGTACGCCGACCGACTATGCGATTTTGGTCCGTTCGTATTTCGAAAAGCTAGGTTTTTTGTGGATCAAAGTAGGTCAGCTTTTATCCCTGCGGCGTGACTTTTTTACAGAGGAATTCTGCACCGAGCTGTCTCGCATGCAGCATCAAAGCATCGGTTTTTCGCCAAAGATTGCGGTTGATAGAATCGAAAAAGAACTGGGTGCCCCGATTAGCGCAGTCTTTTCCGAATTTTCTGAAACGCCTTTCGCTGCGGCGTCTATTGCACAGGTCCATCGCGGCACATTGCGATCGAATGGCGCAGATGTCGTGGTCAAGGTCCGCCGCCCGGGCGCTGAGACCATCTTTTATTATGACTTGCGCGCGATCCGGCGACTGACATGGCTTTTAGAACGACTGGGCGCCTTAACATTTCTCCGCTGGAAAGAGGCGCTTTGGGAACTTGAAGAGATCATGAACGAAGAAACGGATTACCGTTTCGAGTTTTCTAATCTAAAACGTATGCGCAAGGTTCTGAAAAAACACGGAATTTATGTGCCAGACGCCTACCCAGAATATTGCACCAGTGCCATTTTGGTCATTGAGATGATCCCGGGTTTGTTGATGTCCGATTTTGTGGCGGCCCAGGAAAAAGCCCCCGATGAGTTGGCGGCATGGATGGTGGAAAATAACGTTGATCCGCAAAAGGTCGGGCGTGATCTAAATACGAGTTTTCTCAGACAGCTGTTCGAAGAAGAAATGTTCCATGGGGATGTCCATCCGGGCAACGTTATCTTGCTCCGCGATAGCAAGATTGCCTTGATTGACTTCGGCACAATCGGCAGCCCCGAACGCGAACTTTGGCGTCGGTATCTCTATATCGTGAAAGCCTTCGCCAGCCGCGAATTTCAAAAGGCTGGGGATTTGATTTTGTCGCTCTGCCCCGAATTACCCTTGGTGAATATCGACGAGGTTCGAGAAGATATCGTGCGCTCTTTACGCTCATGGCACATGCGCACTGGTATTGAACAAATGTCATACCACGAACGATCCGCCACCAAGGCTTTGACCGGGGTCTTGGATATCATGGGTGAAAGCCGCATGATGGTAACTTGGGGCTTCCTGCGCATTGACCGAACTTGGGCTACGCTGGATGCAAGTTTGTATCATCTCATTCCAGACGCCGATTATCCGAAAATTTTCGAGCGTTATTTCAAACAACGCGCGCGTAGAATGTACACGGAGACATATAATTGGGAGAACATCGGCCGCGCAATGGTTGAAGTGCCTGAAACACTCGGAGAACTACGCTTGTTTCTGGAACCGCAATTGCGACGTTCCAGTCGCGTCTACGGTAGTTTCACCAGCAAAGTGACGCAATCTGCATCCCTGCTGTTGAGGGCCATGTCACGCCTCGCTTTCCTATTTGCGCTTCATATGATGCTGACATCTTACATCCAATTGAAGGGTGAATTCGAACTCGATAACTCGATTACCGATTTCCTTCATACGACAGTCACAATTTATCCTGATATGGATTGGCCGTTCTGGGTGATCTCGATTTGGGTAGCCTTTTACAGCTGGTTCGTGCTGCGGCGCATGTCCAACAGCATCGGCAGTGATGATGTCCGCATTCCCAACAATAGCACAACCTAAACTTTAGCGCGAAGGAATCGAGATGCGAATTTTGATCGTAGGGGCCGGAATTGCCGGATTGACGCTTGCTAATCTGCTGCGCCAACGTGGCTTAAACCCTGTCATCATCGAACAACGTTCTGAGATTAAGCCCCGTGGGTATGTTTTGGGTCTTTGGCCATTCGGTGGACGCGTCTTGAAAGGCTTAGGGCTCTATCCAAAGCTAGAATCCGTTAGCCAATCATTGGTCGATTTCAATATCGGCGGCGTCGGCGGGCAGATTTTTCATACGTTCCAAGTGCAAAAAATCGGCCAGTCCTTTGGTAATATCCAAATGGTGCGGCGGAGCGAATTATCCGCACTTCTGGCGGCGCCTTGCCTCGACGACATACGCACGAATCTGTCCATTCTATCGATGACACAAGAGGATGCAGAGGTTCAGGTGGGCTTTGACGATGGATCGAGCGAGGTCTTCGATCTTGTCGTTGGCTGTGATGGCGTGGGATCGGACGTGCGCAAAATGTGCCTGCCCAATGCGCAAGAGCGCGACACGGGCTGGTCGGGGTTTGGCTGGTGGACGGATCCAAGTGTCCTGCCTGCAGATGCGATGTCTGAATATTGGGATGCAGGACGTAAATTCTGCGCTCTGATCCCTGCACCGGGCGCTTTATGTACCTTTGTCGGAGTGCCGAACAGCGCGGTGCCGAGCGGGGATGACGCCGCGCTTTTCGAAGGATTGCAGGCGCAATTTGGAGATATGGGAGATGCCGTCACCAGCGCGTTTGAAGCGCGCGATGGGTCCAAACCAATTTATAGGCAAGATTTTCGTACCTTGAGTATGGAGACATGGTCAAACGGACGGGTCATGGTGATTGGCGATGCCGCGAGCGCGTTTTTTCCATTTGGCGGACTTGGTATTGGCGGCTCCATGGCGATGGAGAGCGCTGCAGTTCTGGCCGATGAGCTCTCGCGCACGGATGCGCATTTCGTGACTAACGCGCTCGCCTCTTTTGAGCAGCGCCGCCGACCAAGGCTCGAAACCTTCGAGAAAGCGATGCAATCGGTTGTGGACGTGAAACTTGCCAATGAAACGCCTGTGCCCGAAATGATGGGGCACATGGCGGAGATGTTTAAATCCTTCCGACAGCTCTTAAGCGACCCGATCTGACGGTTTGGAGCGGGTCAGCCTGCTGATAGCCTCGGACAGCTGAACAGGGGCGTCGAAATGCAAGTTGTGACCGCCCGAAAGCGTAATGGATTGCAGGTTGAAGCAAGTTTGAGCGAGTCTTTGTGCCGCTGCCGGATCGCTCATCTTGCTGACATCACCATAGACTGTCAGGACTGGCGCTGCGATCTGCGCGATGATCTCCGAAAGGGTCGCATTCCCGGGAATGTCTTGCCCGAACGCTATGCCCGCACGGGTTTTTAACCGCGGGTCCCAGCGCCAATGAAGTCCGTCTTCGGTCACATGCGTTGCGCGTTCTGCAAGGTTTCTGGCAAAATCACGACCAAGGCTGGGCGTGTCGAATTGCAACCTCGAAATCGCAGCGTCTAAGTCGCGGAGCGGCTTGTTCTTAGGCGGTTCTGCGACATAGTCCAAATAGGTGCCAATCGATGTTGCGCTGCTTTTTTGCTCGTTCAAGGGTGGTTCTATCAACGTGAGCGTCTCAATGCGATCTGCGCGCCCTGCCGCGAGAAGCAAAGCGACAACTGCCCCCATGGAATGCCCGACCAAAGTCACATCGCCATCGATCTGTTCGAGTATCGCAGCCGCGTCGGAAACAAAGTCCATAATGTGGTAGGCAGTGCCCTCAGGCGCATGCGCGCTTTGCCCATGGCCGCGTTGATCGGGCGCGATGACGTGGAAACCTTGCTCCGCCAACGGCTGTGCGACGTCGCGCCAAGCCGCGCCTTGATCCAACAAGCCGTGAAGCAGCAGTAGGGGTTTCCCTGTTTCAGGGCCCCAATGCGTCACGTGCAGTTTGGTTGACCCAATGCTGATCTGGCGTTCACGGCGTTCAATTGGCGTGGCTTGCGACAGTTCATAGCCAAGCGCCTGCGCGATCTGAGTTGTTTGATGAGACAGCGGTTTAGGTAACTCGACGTTTCTCCAGCTCTCCGCCAAGCCCGTTTCGATTGCTTTGCGTTTCGAAAACCCAGGGTCGCCAATGGAAGCGGATTTCTTGGAGACACCATCCGTCATGCGTTGACCCTCATAGGGGTGCAAAAGCGCCTGATCGTAGGGAATGTTCAGAAAATCACATATGCGAGTCATCTCGATTTTGGGATCGTTCACCAAAGCCTCATAGCTGACGTGCAAACATTTTTCAGAATCACGCTGTGCGACAAATTCGGTGATGTTGCCGTTGATTTGGCTCCAAACCCGTTCGGCAATCTGGTGGACATCGCCACCTTCAGCGCCAATGAGTTTATCCATTCGCATCCGTGCAAAACTATCGATTGCAGCTATGGGATGGCGCGTTAAGTGAATACACTTTGCGTCCTCAAAGAGCGTGTCTGTGCGTTGCAACGTAGCCAAGTCAGCGCCGTAAGAGGGCGATTTGTCGAGCAATATGCGATCACCCGCCAGCGTTTGAAGCTCACTATAAACATCGCGGGTGCTCGCTTTGTCCGTGCAGAGCTGCGCAACCTTCGCGGCGCTCTCATCAGCGTTTAAACCCGTCAACTCCATATAGGCGCGTTGCAGTCCTTCCCCGAGATAGCTCGCGCCCAAATTCGTTTGGCGCGTACCCATATCGGCAAAGGGCAACAGATGAAGTTCAGGCGGCGCAAATAACTGGGGATGCCCAGCGAGCATCACCCGCAGAAGGGTAGAGCCGGAGCGCGGCGCAGACAGCAGAAAATGCGCAGGCTTTAAAGGCGGGCCTGAATCGACAATGTTTGAAACCGCGGCAAAGCTTTTGGCGTTCTTGGGTTGGTTTGGCGCTTTCGCTTGATCCGAACCGATGAGCTCCGCCGTGAGATAGTTGGCGAAATCTTGGATTTTGGGCCGCTCCATCACCTCTCTCGGGTAGAGCGGAATGCTTAGATCTTGTTTCAAGACATGCACCAATTCCATCACCATCAAAGAATCCATGCCGAGGGCAATGACGTCTTCTGTTTCCGAAATTTCGGAGGCGGGGACTTCCAAGATATCCGCAAGGCGCTCTTTCAGATGATCAAGCATGAGCGTCTTATGATCAGCTGAAGGTGCGTCTTTGATATGCTGCGCTATCGCATTCGCAGTTTCCTTGTCCTCGGGTGTGTCGCGGTGCGTGATCAAATTGCTCAAAACTGCAGGTGTCTGAGCGAGGGCGCTCGCCTGCGCAAGCGCGTGCCAATCGGCGGTCGCGGCAACCAGTTCTGCAGTATCAATGCGCAAAGACTGATCGAGCAACTGCAACGCATCCTTCTGACTTAAGGGGGTCAGCCCATGCTTGCTGCCGGCCTTGGCGCGCACAGTATCGCGGCCCGTCATCCCAATTTGATCCCAAGGGCCCCATGCAATTGAAACAGCTTTGCGTCC
>NZ_JBDWVM010000226.1:0-3577 GCF_039984035.1 Planktotalea sp.
GTGGATGCCAAGCGCAAGGCAGAGCTTTATGCCTTGGCTGCGGGGGTATCATTGGGGCGCTTGGCTCTGATCAGTGAAGATACAAGCGGCGGTGCGCATTACCCCGCACCGGTCATGGAAATGGCGGTGTCACGTTCGGGCGGCGTTCCCATTGCGCAGGGCGAAGTCACGCAAAGCGCACGGATCAAGCTGATATTCGAAATAGCCGAGTAACAGCCGCTAAATGCAAAAGGCCCGACGCAATCATCGGGCCTTTCGGTCACTGTGTTCTGAGCATTAGGATGCCGCGCTGATCGCCTGATCGAGATCTGCAATCAGATCGTCCGCATCTTCAATACCGATAGAAATACGCACCACATTTGGACCCGCGCCTGCGGCTTCTTGCTGCTCTGGTGAGAGCTGACGGTGTGTCGTAGAGGCTGAGTGGATGACAAGCGAACGCGTATCGCCCAAGTTGGCCACATGTGAGAAAATCTCGAGGCTATTCACAAGCTTAACGCATCCGTCATAGCCAGATTTCAGAGCAAAGGTGAACAGTCCACCAGCGCCTTTCGGGCAAATTTTCTCAACGCGGTTGTTGTAGGGGGACGATGGCAGACCCGCATAAGTCACGTATTCGACGTTGGGGTTGGTCTCGAGCCAGCTGGCCACTTTTATCGCGTTTTCAACATGGCGATCCATACGTAAGGACAGCGTTTCAATACCCATCAAAGTGTAGTGCGCAGCTTGCGGATTCATCGTCATGCCAAGATCACGCAGACCAATCGCAATGCCGTGGAACGTATAAGCTAACGGGCCGAATGTTTCTGCAAATTTGAGGCCGTGATAGGCTGGTTCTGGCTCGCTCAGGGATGGGAACTTGTCCGAGGCACTCCAATCAAATTTGCCGCTATCGACAACGCAGCCACCTGTGACCGTGCCGTTGCCTGTCAGGTATTTGGTGGTGGAGTGCACAACCAAAGTCGCACCATGTTCGATAGGGCGGCACAGGTAGGGCGTCGCTGAGGTGTTGTCGACGATCAGTGGAACCCCTGCCGCGTCTGAAATCGCGGAAATTGCATCCAGATCGGTGATGTAACCGCCCGGGTTGGCGATGGATTCACAGAAAACAGCGCGCGTATTATCGTCGATGGCTGCCTTCAACGCATCCTCATCGTCGAAATCAACGAACTTCGCTTCCCAACCGAAGCGTTTGATCGTCTGGCTGAATTGCGTGATCGTACCGCCATATAGACGGGTGGAGGCGACAACGTTCATGCCGGGGCGCATCAGCGGGAAGAGGGCCATGATCTGCGCTGCGTGACCGGACGAGCAGCAAACAGCACCTGCGCCGCCTTCAAGGGTCGCAATGCGTTCTTGAAGAACGGCAACCGTCGGGTTTGTCAGGCGGGAATAGATGTAACCCACTTCTTGCAAATTGAAGAGCGCTGCTGCGTGCTCTGCATCGCGAAACACATAGGCCGTTGTTTGATAGATCGGCGTGTTGCGCGCGCCGGTTGCCGGATCGGGACGTGCGCCTGCGTGAATTTGTAGGGTGTCAAAGCCGTAGCTTGGGCCGTCAGTCATGGAAAATCCTCCCGTTAAAATCGTTAGGACTACCTTTAGGTCAATGTTCGCCTTCTCACAACGTTGTTAGAGAAAGTGAGAACATGTGTTTTGTTGATGTGGGGCGGACCGAAACATTTGTTCGCAGATTATCTGATGGTGCTCAACGCATCCAGAAACCGGCCTTCTTGATCTGGTTGCGCAGAGCTTGTTCTTTGCGAGGCAAGTTGTCTTGATCAAACATCGCACGCACCTTATCGCCGCGTCCTTGATAGACCATACGCTTGATGGCTTCAGATCCTTTGAGCACTTTCTTGACCTTATTCGGTGCGGCGACCTCGTGGAGCACATCGATCACATGCTGTTCTTCACGAGCATAAAGCAGTGGAAGAAAACGATAGTGACAGCTGATCGTGCCATCGAGCATTCCACGCGGAATGGTGTCCTTGCCGCCGCCAAAGCTATGAATGACCAAGGGCAAGGCAACCTGATCAAGCCAAGGGTCAAGCGTTTGGCACACGAGTTCTTCGGGTGCATCATCGCGGATTGCTGTTGCATATTCCAAGAAACGCGCCCCAAAGGCGTGGGGGCATTTATAAAAGAAATAGCCCGCGTTGTAGTAAGGATAGCGTCGCCAGTATTCGTCCGGCTTGCTCAGATCGAGCGCATTGTCGAAATCGAGCCCGAATTTGTCATAAAGCGATTTCCAAGTTTGCGCATAGCCGGGGCCATAGAGTTCGAGAACGGGCCAAGTGTTTTCGCGGCGCAAAGATGCAGATGGGCGCGCGAAATCAAAGGGGATGGTGCTGAGATCGCCGGTGATCAGCGTGTCTGTATCAAAGAAAATGAATGGCTCACCTTTCGGGAGCGCGGTTAACGCTTCGATCTTGTTGCCATAGGGGTAGCTTTGACCAAAAACCTTGTTTTCGAATTGCACAAATTCGCCGCCCAGATTGGTCAATAAGTCCCGCAATTCACCTTCTGGCAGACGGGGATCACGGCTCCAAAGGGGGCCGGGCATGGGCTCGGCGTAAAACAGGCGCCCCTGAAAATCAGGATTGCTGTGGCGCAAAGAGGCCGCAAAAAGCGCAGCCTCATACGCGAGGCGCCCATTTTGAACGACGATCATCACATTTAAGGATGGATTTGTAGTGCTCTTCTTTGCCATGGTAGCCCCATCTGCCCGCGGGTTTGTCTGATATTACGCTGCAACTTGCTTAATTTCCAGAACAGCAAAGCAGTAGTGGGAAAAGATTTGTTAAAGTTTGATTTTGGGAGACAGATTATGAAAACGATGGCTCTGGTTTTGGGCGCTTTGCTTTTAGCAGGCCCTGTGAGCGCACAAAGCGGTTTTGGATCAAGCGATGTAACCAGTGGAGAAGACACTGCGGGCGCCGATAGTTTCGATTTAACGGGCCTCACGCCCGAAGATCAAACACCACAAGGTAAGTTTACGACTGCGGCTGAGGTTGGTCCCATTTTAGAGATGACCAAGAAAAACTGGGCCGCCGTGCGTGAATACGATGGTCAGGACCTGGTCTATTTCTCCCATGTTTTCAGCTGGCGTTGTGGTTTGAAGGCCGCGAAATACTCGATCAACGATGAGCCGTTGAAAGAATTGGAAATGCCTGAGTGTCATATGAAGTATCAGCAACCCAATTCGCTGATCGACAATGAGGCCTTGATGACCTTTAAACGCTACGAGCTTGGCAGCGTAAAATCTGTGCGCGTTGATGTGTTGTTGGATAACCTCACGGTGCAATCAGTCACGTTGTTGCGAGAGAATATTCTCATACCATAAGGAAGACCGCCCAAAATGACCCGAGGCTTTGAGATTGCGGTGATTGGCGCCGGTATCGCTGGCGCGTCCGTTGCCGCACATTTGGCGCAAGCAGGTAAGTCTGTGGCGTTGCTCGAAATGGAAAGCCAAGCGGGCTATCACACGACGGGCCGCTCCGCTGCGATCTTTGCGCCAAGCTATGGTCCTGCGTCGATTAGAGCGCTGACGCGCGCGTCGGAGGCGTTCTTTTTG
>NZ_JBDWVM010000227.1:0-3358 GCF_039984035.1 Planktotalea sp.
TATGAATTGCCTGCTCGTGATGTGCGGATGGTGTTGGTTAATCACTGTTCGGCGGACGAAATATCTCAATAATATCATTGAGCAGGATCACCGTTTTATTAAGAAACTCACTCGACCTATGCAGACGGTATTGCCAAATTGTTGTGGGACAATTGTGAAGCATGACCAAAGGTTGGGTCATGCCCTCATTTCGGCGGTATAATCGACCCAGAGGCTGAACGCATCTGACCGGGCGTGGCGATATGAGGTTGCGGTGAGTTGATAACGGCGCGGTCGAAAGATCAGGTTGATCTGGTCACGCGCAAACAGAAACCTTTGAGCCTGCCGGTGGGACTTGAACCGACCCATTATCTTCTCTCGTTTACGGGTTGGTCGATGCGACACTTCAATCGCATTGTTTAGACCTTTGTGGGCACGGTGATCAGCGTCCGGGGCCAGTGTTTTGATTGGCTTGATGTAGCTTCGCAATTTATCGGTTATGACGACCCTTGGTTCACCAAACCTGGCGGCCAATCTTTGGAAAAAAGCGCTTTGCTGCTTTGGCATTTCGGCGTGTTTGCACGAGGATATCAAGAACATCTCCATCGGCGTCGATCGCGCGCCACAGCCAGTGCTTCTTGCCACGGATTGTGCGCACGACTTCATCCAAATGCCACTTATCGTTGGGTCGCGGGCGATCTCGACGGATGCCGTTAGCAAAGTGTCGACCAAAGCGATTGACCCAGAGCCGGATCGCTTCTCGGCTAACAATCACACCTCGCTCAGCTAGCAGGTCTTCAACATCTGCAGTACTTAACGCAAAACGATGGTAAGCCCAAACAAAGTAAGCAATGACCTCACGAGGATAACGAAAGCCCTTTAGGCGAGGTATATTGCTCGGAATTTTCATGACGGTGGCATAGTGAGATCACGCCGAGCACACAACTTGGCAATATGCGGCGTGCTGGCGGTGATGCAACGTGCCTAAATACAACAAACGGCAGCAATGGGCCGTTCCTGTCCGTTAGGTTTATGCGTTTTTGGTTAATGCTGCATTTGGTACGAACGTCCGTAATGCGCGATCAAGACAAGTTCACTTTCTTGAACAGAAGTTTAGCTCATGCCTTTAGACGCTCTCTAAAGTACCACCGGTTTTCCGTGTGGTGTATCGTGGTAGGCCTTTGCCCATGCATCTTTGCGCACTGTCAGATCAGCCTCAGCAATGGGGGTGTGGCGCACTGTCAAGGCTTCGACAGCGCTGAGGACGGCTAGATAATACGTATCTTCGGTATCGGGGGCGCCACTGGCATCGGCGCTGGCCAACATGGCACCCAGAGCGGTTGCCCAATCGGTTGCCGTGAAATGTCCCCCGCGTATCATAGTATCGGCCAAAGCCAGTGCTTGAGCGTGCCAGCCTTCGCTAAAATGCGGCTGAGGTGGGGCCAGTGGATCTTCAGGTTTGAACAAAATAGCTTTCCCATAGAACGACCCGGACCGTGTCATGTTCGGAGGCGCTTTCGCCCCATAACTCTCGTGCGGTGAAGGCGGCAGTGTAGTGATGCTCGTGCTTTGATACGCCTTTGGCATAAGCGTCAGCCAGTAAATAGGCCCCACGGTAGGCTACAATTTTGCCCGTTCGTCCGCGTGCATAGCGGGGGAGCCGAGTGTGATCTGTGTTGATGTCTTGCACAGTTGTCACGGCTTGGCCGACCTCAAAGTGCGGCTTTGTTGTCAGTTCGCACCGGGTGCTCGTGGCGACTGTGCGGACGATCTCGACCACGTCCGCCACAGTTTTTGCAGGGGACGGCGCGAGGCGTTCGGTTGGCGTGCCGGACAACAATTCGTCTGCAGTGAAAGTCCCTGATGTGATGAAGCCCGTCGTGTACGTCAGCATCCATTTCTCGAAATAAGGGGTGTTAAGGTAGACCTCTGGGGGAAGCCGCTCAATGATGTGACGCCACCAATCAATCGTCCAGTCTGGGTGGAAGAGGCTGCGAGACAAGGCCCACATCCGGTTCTCCCACTCGGCCAGCTCGACGTGGTTTTCATGGTCAACCTTAACGGGGCCGAAGCCCTGCATACCACCAAGATCATGCACGCCATCCATTATTGAGTACCCACTTTCAGATCTCGATCCGTGCCGATCATCGAATTGCGTGTGACAATGCTGGCCAGTTGTTCTTCGGTCCATCCATCCGTGCCCAAGGGGCGCTGAGGGATCACAATGTAGCGTAACTCTGCGGTGCTATCCCAGACATGGATAGCCATGCTTTCGGGGAGGGTGACGCCGAATTCCTGAAGGACCTTGCGCGGCTCACGAACAGAGCGGGCGCGGTATTCCGATTGTTTGTACCATGCGGGCGACATGCCGAGGATTGAAAACGGGTAGCACGAGCATAGGGTGCAAACGACCATATTATGGTCGCCGTCAGTATTAAGCAGCGCTTGCAGATCGCCAGTTGCATGACCCTCAAAGCCAAATTCAGCGATGGCCTTTGGAGCATCTTCCAACAGGCGTTCCATATAATCCGGATCTAACCACGCGCGCGCGACAACCTGCGCACCGCGTTTGGGACCGATCTTTTCAGCGTAGGCCTCGACCCATGCATCAAGAGTTTCCGGAGCGACCATACCGCGCTCAACCACCAGAGATTCCAACGCTTTGACCCGTAATGCCGGATCAGGCGGCAGGTGGGAATGGAGGTGGCGGTGAACCTGAGCAGCTTCGTCGCCGTCGTATTTTGTCATGTATTCTTCCGGTTAATATGAAGTGATTGGGCGATCTGGTGCGGCGCATGACGCGCCCACAGAAGATGACGCAAAGCAGCCAATTGCGCAACTGCAGCGAAAAGATCACGCGGTCCGCATACCGACGTTTGAGGCAACAAAATCCTGCGCCGAGTACGAATGTCTGCTTCGACGGGCCGCATTGCTGCATGTTGATTGGGTGGCGAAGGTCCGGTTTGGGCCGTAATTTCGGGGTCAGTTTTGCCCGTTTCCCGAAACCGGACTTTGGCTGCGATGCAGAAAAATGGTAAAGAGGGCTCCTTGCCGACCTTCGCTGCATGTGCGCCTAAACCCCTCCTATTCTTTCCTCACGTCAAGGTCGGCACTGCGGGACAAAGCGCCATTTCGCTGCACGTTAACCAACGGCAGCTTTCAGGTCGCTGTCTCAACGGTTGCGGTAGGTCTCGCGGACTGCCGTTTCCACAAAGTGACGATGATTCCTGTGATTACAATCTCCAGGGCTGCGAATAGGGTCATAGCCGTCAGCAGGCCAAGCATATCGGCCAATGCGCCACTGGCTATCACAGGAAGAGAAAACCCAAAATACGCATAGACAAATAGTCCAGCCGTCGCCCGAGCGCGATCCTGTGGA
>NZ_JBDWVM010000228.1:0-7254 GCF_039984035.1 Planktotalea sp.
CAATTTCGCTCGATCTGGATCAGATTGCATACCGTCTTCCTTCCGGTCACAGGCTCGGTGTGTCGTTATCGAACTCTTATTGGCCGCTTATCTGGCCCAGCCCCGAAAAAACGACGCTTAATCTTTTGAAAGGGAGCCTCGACCTGCCACTTCGCCCCAGCGGCGACGCTGATGAATGGACGTTTGAGGAACCTGAGGCGGAAACGCCGTGGCAAGTTGAGACGATCCGAGAGGGGTCGAATTCTCGCAAAACAACGACCGATTGGACGACGGGCGAAGTGACGTTAGAAATTGTGGATGATTTCGGGAAAGTCAAAGACAGCGAGCATGGTCTCGTTAATGGATCGATTGCCCGTGAATGGTGAACGATACATCCCGATGATCCTCTGAGCGCACGTGGCAAAACCCATTGGACAGACGAATTGGAGCGCGAAGGAATCGTTTTGCGTACCGAAGCAATTTCCGAAATGCATGCCGATAGGACACACTTTCATCTGACGGCTCAGGTTCATGCATATGAAAACGGCGTTGAAATTTTCAAAAACAACATAAAACGCAGTATTCGGAGGGATAACCTTTAGTTGTACATCATCCAAACTTCTAATTAGCCCTTGAAGGGCGCGCGGCAATCCGCATTGTTAGAAGCACATCACTCTACACCGCCTGCACGATAAACGACGGCGGATAATATCAATAATTTGGGAGACTTTTCTATGCAAGATCAACTCGACTATCTGGCCAAGCGCGCGGGCGCTGGCAAGCTATCACGTCGTGAATTCATGGGTAAAGCATCAGCTTTGGGCGTCAGCGCAGCGGCGGCAAGCACAATGTTTGCAAATGCTGCAATGGCAGAAGGTCCGAAAAAGGGCGGCGATCTGAAGATCGGTTCAACGGGCGGCGAGAGCACAAACTCACTCGACCCAGCAACATACGCGAGCCAAGTTCCCTACCACAACGGTCGCCAGTTTGGCGACACGCTGGTAGAAGTTGCGTCAGATGGTTCCATCGAGCCACGCCTAGCAACAAGCGTTGAAAGCACGCCTGATGCGAAAACATGGATGTTCAAACTGCGCCAAGGCGTAGAATTCCACAACGGCAAAACGATGACTGGCGAAGACGTCATTAAGACGATGGAACGCCACTCAAATGAGGATTCCAAGTCCGGCGCTTTGGGCGTGATGCGCAACATCGAGTCTATGAAAGTCGAAGGCGATACGTTCTCCGTGACTTTGAAAGACGCGAACGCGGATCTTCCTTACCTGATGTCCGACTATCACCTCATCATCCAACCAAATGGCGGCATGGACGATCCTGCGGCTGGTATCGGTACGGGTCCATACAAAGTTGAAACAGACGAGCCGGGTGTACGTCACCTGTACTCCAAACACGCGAACTACTGGGGCGATGACGCGCATTTCGACTCTGTTGAAATCCTTGCGATCAACGATTCAACTGCACGTACAGCTGCATTGCAGTCCGGTCAGGTTCACCTGATCAACCGTCTTGAGCCTAAAGTTGCTGGCCTTCTGAGCCGCGCACCTGGCGTTCAAGTTATTTCGACACCGGGGCGTGGTCACTATGTGTTCATCATGCACACAGACACAGCACCTTTCGACAACAAAGAACTGCGTCTTGCATTGAAATATGCGATCAACCGCGAAGAAATGGTTGAGAAAATCCTGCGTGGCTACGGTTCTGTCGGTAACGACATGCCAATCAACGCGGCCTACCCACTGTTTGATTCATCCATCGAGCAGCGCGCTTACGATGTTGCGAAAGCAAAAGAGCACTATGCAGCGTCTGGTCACGACGGATCGCCAATCATTCTGCGCACTGCAGATGGTGCGTTCCCGGGTGCGGTTGATGCGGCACAACTCTTCCAGCAGTCTGCGCAAGCAGCGGGTATCCCACTGGAAATCAAGCGTGAGCCAAACGATGGTTACTGGTCAGAAGTTTGGAACAAGCAGCCGTTCTGTGCATCCTACTGGGGTGGCCGTCCGGTTCAGGATCAAATGTACTCCACAGCGTACCTTTCTTCAGCGGATTGGAACGACACGAAGTTCAACAACCCAGAATTTGATGCGAAACTTCTTGCAGCAAAAGCTGAGCTGGACCTTGAAAAGCGTAAGGCGCTGTACTCTGAAATGGGTCACATCGTTCGCGACGAAGGCGGTCTTATCTGCCCAATGTTCAACGACTTCATTGACGGCGTAAGTGACAAGCTTGCGGGTTGGGAAACTGATCCAAACGGCGAACTCATGAACGGCCAAGTCACACGTAAGATGTGGTTTGCATAAGGTCGGATAGAGCATATGCATCCGATACTGAAAATGGTTTCCCAGCGCTTGGCGCTGGGACTCCTTCTCCTCCTCGCAGCGTCCGCACTTATTTTCGCAGGAACGCAAATTTTGCCAGGAGACGTAGCGCAATCAATTTTAGGCCAATCCGCAACACCAGAAGCGCTGGCCAACCTTCGTAGAGAACTTGGGCTGAACGAGCCCGCCTTGAGCCGCTATTTCAGCTGGCTCGGCAATGCCGTTACTGGCGATTTAGGCACCGCCCTGACCAACGGACAAGATATCGCAACCAGCATGGGCAAGCGCCTTGGGAATACGTTGTTCCTCGCGTTTTGGGCCGCTGTTGTTTCTGTTCCTCTTGCTATTTTCCTTGGCCTTCTGGCGGTTCGCTACAAAGACCGTTGGCCGGACAAGCTGATCTCTGGCGTGACGCTCACTGCCATTTCTATTCCAGAGTTCCTGATCGGATATGTTCTGATGTACTTCATCGGCGTTAAATTGGGTTGGGCGCCGTCTGTTGCGATGATCAATGACACGATGTCATTGGGTCAGAAGCTGTCAACAATTGCTTTGCCTGTCGCGGTTCTTACGCTTGTCGTTCTGGCGCATATGATGCGCATGACACGTGCGGCGATTTTGAACGTGATGCAATCTGCCTATATCGAAACAGCGGAACTTAAGGGCCTAAGCAGCTTTCAAGTTATTGCACGCCACGCATTTCCGAACGCGATTGCACCTATCGTTAACGTTGTGATGCTGAACCTTGCGTATCTGGTTGTTGGCGTTGTCGTGGTTGAAGTGGTCTTTGTTTATCCCGGCATGGGGCAATACCTGGTCGATCACGTTGCAAAGCGTGATGTGCCAGTTGTGCAAGCCTGTGGCCTCGTGTTCGCGGCGGTTTACATCCTGCTCAACATGGTCGCGGATATCGTTTCCATTCTAGCCAACCCGCGTTTGCGGCACCCGAAATAGGAGGAACGGACATGTTCAAAAATATCCCCATATCCGCCCTCATCGGTCTGTTCTTTACAGGTCTCTATTTCTTTGTCGCGATCTTTGCACCTTGGATCGCCCCTTACGGCATGGCCGAAGCAGTTGGCGATGTTTGGGAGCCATCCTCGTCCGAGCACTGGCTTGGCACCGATAGCATTGGCCGCGACCTCCTGAGCCGTATGATCTACGGTGGGCGCACGACAATCTTCATCGCGACGGCTGCGACGATCCTGAGTTTCACGCTTGGATCTGTTTTGGGCCTGACTGCTGCGGTTATCGGCGGCTGGGTCGATCAAGCGATCTCTCGCTTTGTCGATCTGATCATGTCGATTCCATCGCTGATCTTTGCGCTGGTCGTGTTGTCGGTTATGCCTGTCACGATCCCCGTTTTGATCATCGTTATGGGTTTGCTCGATTCAACACGCGTTTATCGTCTATCGCGCGCTGTCGCGGTGGACATCAACGTGATGGACTACGTCGAAGCCGCAACGCTGCGCGGTGAAGGTCGCAAGTGGATCATCTTCCGTGAAATCCTGCCCAACGCCCTATCCCCGCTCGTTGCGGAAATGGGCCTGCGGTTCATCTTTGCGGTTCTGTTTGTGTCGACGCTGTCGTTCCTTGGCCTTGGCGTTCAACCGCCAAACGCGGACTGGGGCGGCATCGTGAAAGAGAACAAAGACGGTATCGTTTACGGCATTCCTGCTGCGCTGGTCCCTGCGTTCGCAATCGCGACGCTCGCTATCTCCGTTAACTTGGTCGCGGATTGGGTCTTGGCCCGAACCACGTCCCTAAAAGGAGGGCGTGACTGATGAGCGATCCCCTACTCAAAGTACGCGGTCTGAAGATTGGCGCGACGGTCTATCCCGCGGATGCCAAGCCCCATTCCATCGAGATCGTCCATGGTGTCGACTTCGATTTGGCAAAGGGCAAGGTTCTTGGACTGATCGGTGAATCCGGCGCTGGCAAATCTACGATTGGCTTGTCTGCGCTCGGCTATGGGCGCGGCAGTGTTGAGATCACTGGTGGCGAAGTCTGGGTCAATGGCCGTGACATCCTCAAAGGCGGAATCAGCGGTTTGCGTGACTTGCGCGGCGCGGAAGTGACCTATGTGGCGCAATCCGCCGCGGCGAGCTTTAACCCTGCCAAGAAGATCATGGATCAAGTTGTTGAAGCTTCGATCAGCCAAGGCAAGTTTACCCGCGCGGAAGCTGAAGACAAAGCCCGTGTTCTGTTTGCCAAGCTGGGTCTGCCTGATCCTGACAACATCGGGTCGCGTTATCCGCATCAGGTGTCGGGTGGTCAGTTGCAACGTTGTATGACGGCGCTGGCGCTTTGCCCTGAGCCTGATCTGGTGATTTTTGATGAACCGACCACGGCGCTTGATGTGACGACGCAGATCGACGTTTTGGCGGCAATCAAGGAAGCGATCCGCGATACAGGCGTTGCTGCGATCTATATCACCCATGACCTTGCCGTTGTGGCGCAGGTGAGCGATGAAATCATGGTCCTGAAGATGGGCGAAATGGTGGAATACGGCACTGTTGATCAGATCATCAACAGCCCGCAAGAGGACTACACCAAGGCCCTAGTTTCTGTGCGCTCGATTGAGCACGAAGAAAAGAAACCGACGGCTCCGATCCTGAGCGCGAAGAATATCACGGCGCGCTACAAAGGTACGAAGTTTGACGTTCTGCACGATGTCAGCGTTGATATCTCGCCCGGTCAGACGCTTGCCATTGTCGGTGAATCTGGATCAGGGAAGTCCACGCTAGCGCGGGTCATCACTGGTTTGTTGCCACCAAAAGCTGGCGAGATTGATTTCGCAGGTCGCAAATTAACGCCTGATCAACCGAGCCGTTCGATCGAAGATCTGCGCGAGTTGCAAATGATCTACCAGATGGCCGATGTCGCGATGAACCCGCGTCAAACGGTTGGCACGATCATCGGTCGTCCGCTCGAATTCTATTTCGGCATGAAGGGCGAGGAAAAGCAGAAGCGCATCCAAGAACTGTTAGACGAGATCGAAATGGGCGAAGGCTTTATTGATCGCTATCCAGCAGAGCTCTCGGGTGGTCAAAAGCAACGTGTGTGCATTGCGCGTGCGCTGGCGGCCAAGCCAAAGCTGATCATCTGTGATGAGGTCACCTCCGCGCTTGATCCACTCGTGGCGGATGGCATTCTCAAGCTCTTGCTCGATCTGCAAAAGCGCGAAGATGTGGCCTATTTGTTTATCACTCACGATCTGGCAACCGTACGCGCCATTGCCGACAGCATTGCTGTAATGTTGCAAGGTAAGGTCGTGCGCTATGGCACCAAGTCCGAAGTGCTCAGCCCGCCGTTTGATGACTATACCGACCTTTTGCTCAGCTCTGTGCCTGAGATGAAACTCGGTTGGTTGGAAAACGTTCTGGCGACACGCAAAATGGAAAGCGCGGGCAATTAACGCGCTTTCATCTTTCTAGATAAACTTCCGCCGGAGGCATCCATGGATCGCAAACTGCTCTTGATTATCCTCGATGGTGTGCCGCTCAGAAACTGGACGCGTTTGTTTGGAAACCTGGAAGGTTGGGTTGAAAACGGGGCAGCACAGAAATGGACCATGTCCGCTGTGCTGCCTTCGATTTCCGCCAGTTGTTATGCGTCGATCCACACGGGTGTGACCCCGCAGGAACACGGGTGCACGGGCAACGGCAATGTGTTTCGCCTCAAGCAGCCTGATCTGTTTTCAGAAATTCGAAAAGCGGGCGGTGTCACTGGCGCGGTGACCCATTCGTTTTGGTCCGAATTCTTCAATCGCCATCCCTTCGATTACGTGCGCGATATCGAGTATGATGAGGCCGAAAGCGATACGATCAATCATGGGCGCTTTCATTCGATGACGGGTTATGGCGCGGCGAACCAAATGACGCCTTCCGATCTTGATCTCTTTGCGACGCTCACAAACCTTTGTGGCCGTTTTGATCTGAATTACGGGATTTTGCATACCTGCACACTGGATAGCATGGGCCACCGTTTTCAGCATGAAAGTCATGAGATGGATCACGCCTGTTTCGTCATGGATGAGATGCTGGCGCCCTTCCTGCCGATGTGGCGCGAGATGGGATATGACATCATCGTCACGGCCGATCATGGGCAAGATGCGCGCGGCCATCACGGCGGGCGCGATCCGTTGCAGCAGGATTTTGCACTGTATTACTTCGGTGACAGTGAAGGCCCGTCAGCCGATACAAAACTGCATCAGCTCCAGCTCGCCCCGAGCATCCTGACCCGCCTTGGCGTGCCAATTCCAGAGACTATGAAGGCTGCGCCCTTCCTAAGCGCCTGAGACGTTAGTAGGGCCATTCCTGTGCGGCGAGAGCTGCAACGGCTTCTTTGATGCGCAGGAAGCTTGCAGCAGAGCGTTTCGCCATGTGGCGTGCGCGCATATGGCCGTGCACTAAGCCCGGCTCATCCACGCGATGCACTTTGATGCCCGCGCTTTTGAGCGCGATCTCATATTCAACACCATCGCTGCTGAGCGGATCGCATTGTGCCGTGTTGATCACCGTTGGCGGAAGGCCAGAGAAATCATTGTCTTGTAGCGGCGCATAGCTCGGATCGCCCGTTGGTTCCTCACCCTCAAGGCGGATCAAGCGGTAGGCTTCGATATCGTCAAGTGTGAGCATAGGAGCGTCAAAGAACTCTACATAAGAGCCTTTGGTGACATCGCTGCCAAGCCCCGGATAGATGAGGACCTGACCGCGTATATTTAGCTCTGAACCGCGCGCCATATGCGTAACGCAGGCTGCCAAATTGCCCCCTGCGCTATCACCGCAGAGCACCAATGGCTTGCCCGTTTCAGCGAACACAGCGCGCGTGGCAGCCATTGCATCATCGAACATAGCAGGGTGCTTGTGTTCCGGTGCCATGCGGTAATCGACAGAGACAACATCAAGCCCCGTGTGCGCGCAGATTTCGGCGCAGA
>NZ_JBDWVM010000229.1:0-17823 GCF_039984035.1 Planktotalea sp.
CATCACTGTACCAATTGATGCCAACGTTGCCGAAATCATAGCTGACATCCTTCACCTTGGTGAAGGGTTTGATCCAGTCAACGCGCTTCCCTTGCTCGCCCCAAAAGGCCACTGGATCAGCGATAGATGCGGCATACATCTCGTCGTATTTTGCAGCGTTTACGTGGGCGTTTGCTGCGATCTCGCGGGAGGGGGGATATGTGTCAGACATGGGAAACGTCTCCAATAGTTAAGCCTTCGCAGCGATCTGCGGTCTGGCCTGTCAAATTTCGTCTAGTGATGCACGCAATGGGCAAAATGAAAAGGCCCGAAACACGAAGGGGACCGCGTCTCGGGCCTAGTCTCAATCAGATTGCGAGGTACTCAGCGCGCAGCGCTTCGTTTTCCAGAACCTCAGACGCGAGACCGTCAAAGACGATGCCACCTGTGTCTAGAATAACCGCACGATCCGCGAGCTCGAGTGCGCGAACAGCGTTTTGTTCAACGATAACCGTTGTGATGCCTTGCTCTTTAATGATGCGGAGCGTCTTTTCGATTTCGTCAACGATAACCGGAGCGAGACCCTCATAAGGTTCATCCAAAAGAAGAACTTTGATGTCGCGCGCCAACGCCCGGGCAATGGCGAGCATTTGCTGCTCACCACCAGAAAGCGTGATGCCTTCTTGGTTGCGGCGCTCACCAAGGCGCGGGAACAGATCGTAAAGACGCTCAATGGACCAACCAATAGGCGGCGCGATCTGTGCCAGCTTGAGGTTCTCTTCCACTGTCAAACCCGCGATGATGCGGCGATCTTCTGGAACTAGGCCCAAGCCAGCAATGGAAGCCTCATGGGCCTTCATGTTGTGCAACGGCTGGTGATCCAGCCAGATTTCACCCTTTTTGACTTCGGGATCGCCCAAGCGCGCGATAGAGCGCAAGGTTGATGTTTTGCCCGCGCCGTTGCGTCCGAGCAGGGCGAGGATTTCGCCTTCATGGACGTTAAAGCTGATGCCTTGCACGATGTAGCTTTCGCCATAGTAAGAGTGCATGTCATAGACAGACAGATACGCTGGCGCCGTGCTGGCGTGGTTGGCGTTCTTGGAGATTTCTGTTGGTGCGTTCATTGTGAAAGCTCCCTTTATGCCGTTTCGCCAAGATACGCTTCGCGTACCTTAGGATGGCCTTTGATATTGTCAGGCGTGTCTTCCACCAGCGGCGTGCCCTGCGCGAGAACAGTGATGCGCTCGGCAAGCGAGAAGACCACATGCATATCGTGCTCGATGATCGCGATTGTGATGTCGCGCTCTTCTTTGATCTGCTTGAGCAAGTCGATGGTGTTGTTCGTATCTGCGCGGGCCATGCCGGCCGTTGGTTCATCGAGCAACAACAGACGCGGTTCTTGGGACAGGCACATGCCGATCTCGAGGCGACGTTTGTCACCGCGGCTGAGGGAGGCTGCATTCATATGGCGTTTGTCGGCCATATTCATTTCTTCCAGCATTTCCTCAGCGCTCTCGATGATGTCCTTTTGACCACCAACTGATCCAATCGCATTCAATTCGAACGCGCCGTCCCGTTTGGCAAAGCAAGGGATCATCATGTTCTCTTGCACAGACAGATCGCCAAAGATTTCAGGCGTTTGAAACACGCGGCTGATGCCCATTTGGTTGATCTCGTAAGGCATACGCCCGAGGACGGACTGTCCGTCGAACATTACAGAGCCCGTGTCAGGGATCAGTTTGCCAACGAAGCAGTTGAGCAGTGTCGATTTACCGGCGCCGTTCGGACCGATGATGGCATGGACAGAGTTCTCTGCGACTGAGAGATTTACATCTCCCAGTGCTTGCAGACCGCCAAAGCGTTTGCCCACGTTTTTAACTTCAAGGATACCCATGTTTTGTCTCCTTATTCCGCAGGTGTTGTTGCATCAGCGCTTTTCGCGCCATCGTCATCTTTTTTGCCGCGCTTGAAGAGCTTGGCGATCTTTTGACCACCTTCCACAAGGCCACCGGGCAGGAAGATAACAACCATCATGAACATCAGACCCAGCGTGAGATGCCAGCCTTTACCGATGAAGGGGTAGATTATCGTGATCACGAAGTCTTCCAAACCGTCAGGCATAAAGGCGAACCATTGCTCGAGGATGGATTTGTTGATCTTGGATACGATGTTTTCCATGTATTTAATGAAACCCGCGCCAAGGACTGGACCGATCAAGGTGCCTGCGCCGCCAAGGATGGTCATCAGAACGACTTCACCGGAAGCTGTCCAGAACATACGTTCCGCGCCAACCTGTGTATCCATCGCAACCAACAGACCACCTGCAAGACCCGCATACATGCCAGAGATTACAAAGGCAGCCAGCGTGTAAGGTTTGCTGTTCAAGCCTGTGTAGTTCAGACGTTGCTGGTTCGATTTCACCGCACGCAACATCAGACCGAAAGGGGAGCGGAAGATGCGGATCGACAGATAGAAGGCGACGAGCATCACAATTGCAGCAATGTAGTAGCCTGCGTTGAAGGTGAAGACCCAGCTGCCCACTTCGAGGTTAACGCTTGAGTTCATTTGCAAGCCAAACAGGTTCGCTCGTGCAGTTTCACCTTCTTCAAGGGCGCGATCCAGAATACGTGGATCGTCATACTTTGGCTGTAGGCCCGTTTCGCCGCCTGTGATGGGCGTCAGAACGGAGTAGGCCAGAGCATAAGACATCTGCGCGAAAGCAAGTGTCAGGATCGAGAAGTAGATGCCTGAGCGTCGCAGTGAAATCCAACCAACGAGGAGGGAGAACAGACCCGCAATCACGACTGAGATCATAATGGCAGGAACGACGTTCATTGTGAGCAGCTTCATCATCCAGATCGCCGCATAAGAACCGACACCCAAGAAGGCCGCGTGACCAAAGCTGAGGTAGCCTGTCAGGCCGAACATGATGTTAAAGCCAATCGCGAAGATGCCAAAGATCACCAAGCGTTGCATCAAATCGGGGTAACCCGCGTTAAACTGCGCCATCGCTGAACCTTCTGGGAAGGGGTTCAGAATAAAGGGAGCACCGAGGGCCAGCACTGCTACAACGAGCAGCAGACCTGCGTCTTTTTTGTTAAGTCCAAACATGCCTTATTCCTCCATCACGCCTTTGCGCCCCATCAGGCCGCGTGGTCGGGTCAATAGAATGATGATCGCCACGAGATAGATGATGATCTGGTTGATACCTGGGATGAATTCCAGAACGACGGCTGTAGAGGCGAAGCTTTCAAGAATACCCAGAAGGAAGCCTGCCAAAACAGCGCCCGGCAAAGAGCCCATGCCGCCAACAACAACAACCACAAAGCTCAGCACCAGAAAGTCCATGCCCATGTGATAGTTAGGTGAGTTGATTGGCGCATACATCGCGCCCGCCAGACCCGCTACCGCAGCAGCGAGACCGAACATAATCGTGAAACGTCGGTCGATGTTGATGCCAAGGAGGCCAACTGTTTCGCGATCAGCCATGCCTGCGCGAACTACCATACCAAATGTGGTGAACTGCAAGAAGGCAAAGACTGCGCCAACGATGAGAGCTGCAAAGCCAAAGTAGACCAGACGCCAGTAAGGGTAGATGATCGTGTTTGGATCAAATCCGAGGATCGCGCCAAAATCAAAAGATCCTGCAAACGCTGCCGGGGCAGGGGTCGGGATTGGGTTTGCACCGTAGTAATATTTGATGATTTCTTGCAAAACGATCGCCAAGCCAAATGTTACAAGAATTTGGTCCGCGTGCGGGCGTTTGTAGAAATGTTTGATCAAGCCGCGCTCCATGATGAAGCCGATGCCGATCATAACCGGAATAGTGAAGAGAAGTGACAGAGGCACAGCCCAATCGATGATCGCATCACCAGTGGATTGCCCGAACATGTCATAGATGTAGGGAACTTCGACTTTCAGCGGATTGCCGAGGAAGTCTTTTTGCGTTTCATCGACAACTGTATAGCTGAACGATAGAAACTTGCTAAAGGTGACTGCACAAAACGCGCCAATCATAAACAGTGCGCCGTGGGCAAAGTTTACCACTCCCAACGTACCAAAGATCAATGTCAGACCCAAAGCAATCAGCGCATAAGCTGATCCTTTGTCCAAACCATTGAGAATTTGCAGGATAAATGCGTCCACGGTGTCCCACCTCCAAGTGCAGCAGTGCCGAATAGGCCAAGGTCTGGGCGGAGAAATCTCCGCCCATTAAGTTTAGTTTAATTTAGAAAAGTGTTGCTTACGCGCCTGGGTTACAGGAGCCCAAAGAACCGCCCGCAACTTGTGGGTGGTCTACTGCGTATGTCACCTGCTCAACAGGTGTCACTTCAACGATCTCAAGAAGGTCGAACTCGGATGTTGGGTTCTCTTTACCCTTCACAACAAGAACGTCCTTGAAGCACTGGTGATCTTCAGCGCGGTACAGCGTTTTGCCGTTGCCCATGCCGTCGAACTCAAAGCCTTCAAGAGCTTCTGCAACGCCACATGGGTTGAACGTACCTGCACGCTCACATGCGTCAGCATAAAGCAGCGCTTGAACGTAGCATGTGTGTGCAGCCTGTGATGGTGGGAAGCCGTACTTCGTACCGAAGGACTTAACGAATGCTTTGGAGCCTTCGTCTGTCAAAGACCAGTGCCAGTTTGTGGAACCGAAGATGCCTTTAACGTTTGCGCCCGCACCTTTCGCCATCAGGCGAGAGTAAAGTGGAACAACGATTTCGAAGTTCTTGTTGTTGATCGTCTTGTCACGCAAGCCGAACTGAACAGCGTTGGTCAAAGAGTTAACCATGTTTCCGCCGTAGTGGTTCAGAACCAGAACGTCAGCGCCAGAGTTCAGAACTGGTGCGATGTAGGAAGAGAAGTCAGTGGACGCGAGTGGTGTTTTCACTGCGTTTACAGTTTCCCAACCCAAAGCTTCTGTGGAAGAGCGAACCGCTTCCTCAGTTGTGTAGCCCCAGTTGTAGTCAGCTGTCAGGTGGTACGCTTTACGGTCTGTACCGTAGTTTGCCGCCAAAACAGGCGCCAGTGCCGCACCAGACATGTAAGAGTTAAAGAAGTGACGGAAGCCGTTGGCTTTCTTATCTTTACCCGTTGTGTCGTTGGAGTGCGTGAGGCCCGCCATGAAGATAACGCCAGCGTCTTGGCAAAGTGCCTGAACCGCAACCGCAACACCGGAAGAGGAGCCGCCAGTGATCATCACTGCGCCGTCTTTTTCGATCATGGACTTAGCAGAAGCGCGAGCCGCGTCTGATTTTGTCTGTGTATCGCCTGTGACGTACTCAACTTTTTTGCCCAGGATACCGTTGCCTTGAAGGGCTTTGGAGCTGAACGTGTTCATCAGGCCGCCGTCGCCGCCGCCGTTGAGGTGCTCAACAGCAAGCTCATATGCGCGCAGTTCGTCCGCGCCTTCGTCCGCGTAAGGACCAGACTGTGGAACGTTAAAGCCGAGTGTTACAGTGCTGCCCTGAGGCGCGTTTGTATAACCGGCGTGGTTTGCAGCGGACAGGTATGTTGGCAAAGCCAAGCCTGCGCCTGCGACTGCGCCTGTCTTGAGCAGGCCGCGTCGTGTAAAGTTACTTGTGGACATTGAAATCCTCCCAGTTTCGTAAAGATGCGAGGGCGGGCTCCTCTTCCCACCGTTCGCGCTTTGCACAAAAGTGCACGTTCTTTGTGGGGGTGGTTTGAAAATTTCACAACAAAGGCTTTGATTGAAACAATTATTTTGTCAACGAATGCACAATGCGATAGTAAATTGTGTAAAGAAATTATTCTGCGCTGCGGAAAGGCGTTGAAAGTGTAAGGGAAATTAGATGGCTCGCGACACTTTAACCGGTAGTCGAATGCGCGAACGTCGCGTGATGATTGGCATGAAACAGGCCGAATTGGCCCGTCGCGCGGGAATCTCGGCGTCTTATCTCAATTTGATCGAACATAATAAGCGTCGGATCGGGGGGAAGCTGCTGCTCGATTTCGCGACAATCCTTGATGTGGAGCCTGCTTCCTTGTCCGAAGGGGCCGAGAGCACGTTGCTCACTTCTTTACGCGAAATCACGGCGAGCCAGCCTGATCATTCAGCCGAGGTTGAACGCGTCGATGAATTTGCGGGCCGTTTCCCCGGCTGGGCGCGTTTGATCGAAACGATGGCTCAACAGCAAAGCTCGCTTGAACAGACCGTGGTCTCATTAACAGATCGCATGACCCACGATCCGCAGCTCGCAGAAGCGTTGCACGATATGTTGGGCGCGGTGACGGCCATTCGCTCGACATCCTCGATTTTGGTGGAAACAGAAAAGTTGGAGCCCGAATGGCAGGCCCGCTTTCACCGCAATATCAATGAGGACGCCAAGCGATTGACCGAAGGGTCCCAAGCGCTTGTCTCTTACATGAACGGCGAAAAAGCGGAAACACAGCAAATCATGACGCCGCAAGATGAGATCGAAGCCTTCTTTGCGCAACATGGCTTTCATTTCCCAAATCTCGAAAAATTGGCCACAGAGGCAGCGGCGCAGACGGAAATCAAGGCGTTGTTGGCTGAATCCTCTGAGCAGCTTGTCTCTGCCTCGGCGCGTATTCAGTTAGAAACACTGTTGCTGCGCTATTGGCGCGATGCGCAGGCACTGCCGCTTGATATTTTGTTGGAAAAGGTAAGGGCCTTTGGTTTGGAGCCAGCACGCATTGCTGCAGGGCAGGCGTTTGATTTGGGTTGCGTTATGCGGCGTTTGGCAAGCGTTTCGGGCACGGAGCTAACAGAATGTTTGAATGATCCAAGGTATGATCTGAGCGCCGATGGGCTCGGCCTCGCGATTTGTGACAGTTCTGGAACGCTTACGATGCGCAAGCCGCTGCGCCGGTTCCCGATTCCACGTTTTGGCTCTGCTTGCCCGCTGTGGACCTTGTACCAAGCCCTGACACGTCCGTTTTCAGCTTTGCGCGAAATCTCTGTGCAAAGCGGGCCGGATGCGGTGCATTTTGAAACACTTGCTATTGCTGCGCCCTTGCACGCGCCAGAATTCGATACCGTCCCTTTATTAGAGGCGCATATGCTTATTGTGCCCTTGGCATCGGCGCCCAGCGGCGTTGATGCGCGTCCCATTGGTGTAAGTTGCCGAATTTGCGCCCGCGAGGCCTGCGTTGGACGCCGCGAGCCATCGATCTTGACGAGTGGTGTGTAAGCTTGCGCTGTTTTGATTGCAAAAAAAACGGGGATGCATATGCTGGCGTTTGCATTGGTAGGGGATGGACTAATGCGTTCAGGAAAATATCCGCGGTCCGGGAGGGGATCACGTGAGCAAACATGTTCTTTTGATAGAAGATGAGCCCAATATCATTGAGGCTGTGAGTTTCCTATTGTCACGCGATGGATGGACGGTGTCGACGCATGCGAACGGGCATGATGCTGTTGATGTCGTGAAAACCAAGAGGCCCGATCTGTTGGTGCTGGACGTCATGCTGCCGGGTCGCAGTGGATTTGACATCTTAACAGAGCTGCGCGCGTCCGAAGGGATCGCAGAAATTCCTGTCCTTATGCTCACCGCACGTGGACAGGCAAAAGATCGTGAAATGGCAACCCGCTTGGGCGCCACACGCTTTATGACCAAACCGTTCTCGAATTCCGAAATCATCGATGTTCTGCATGAAATGAGCGCACCGTGAATACAGCGCCAAATGGGGATGACCCGGATGGCCCTCCGAACCGCCTCTTTCTAGAGCGGCGCGGCTATATTCAGCGCCGCGTCATTGATGGCGCAAAGCTGTTGCCCATCATCGGGCTGGTTCTGTTCATGGTCCCTTTGATTTGGCCCCGCAGAGGAGACAGCGATGCGGTCATTACCTCGAGCAGTTCTATTTACATCTTTATGATCTGGCTGGGTTTGATTGTTTTTGGCGCATTTCTCGCCAATCGAATTACGGCTTCTGGCGCTGTGCAGGATAGCAAGTCCCAAATGAACGCCGCTTCGGACACAACTGGCAAAAGCGGACAGGACTGATGGGACAAATCAATCTGCTTGTCCTTGTGTCCTTGGGCTATGTTCTTGTGCTCTTTATTGTCGCATTTGCCGCTGAACGGGCGGCGCGGGCAGGCCGTATCAAATGGCTGCGAGCGCCGCTTATCTATACATTGTCGCTCTCGATTTATTGTACGGCTTGGACCTTTTATGGCGCGGTCGGCTTTGCATCGCGCTCGGGGCTTGAGTTCGTCACCATTTACCTTGGTCCATCGCTCGTCATGTTGGGCTGGTGGTGGATTGTTCGTCGCCTTGTACGCATTGGGCGCAACCAACGTATCACTTCGATTGCCGATCTGATTTCATCGCGCTTTGGCAAGTCCAACCTCTTGGCCGTAGGGCTGACGATCCTCGCCGTTGTTGGCACGACGCCCTATATTGCCTTGCAACTTCAATCGGTTACGCAGTCTTACGCGGTCTTCGCGGAAACCTCGCAATCGGGGTTGGATCAAACTGATCAAGCGACGATTGCCTTTTGGGTGGCAATTGGTTTGGGGCTCTTCACGATCCTCTTTGGCACTCGAAAGCTCGACGTGAACGAGCGCCATGATGGGGTGGTCATGGCCATCGCGGTTGAAGCAATTGTAAAACTCATCGCGTTACTTGCTGTTGGTATTTTCGTCGTTTGGGGCGTTGCAGGGGGCGTCGCGCCCATGATGGAAAAGATCAACGCATCTGACATCGGCACATGGAATGTCAGCGGTGGTCGCTGGGCAGGGCTCACGTTCCTTTCAGCAGCGGCGTTCTTATGTTTGCCGCGCATGTTCCATGTGATGGTTGTCGAAAACGCGGACGAGCGGCACTTGCGCATGGCCTCATGGGCCTTTCCTGCATACCTGATGCTGATGAGCCTGTTCGTTTTGCCAATCGCGGTTACGGGATTAGATCTGCTGCCGACAGGCGCAAACCCTGACATGTTCGTTCTCACCATACCGTTGAGCCAAGGGCAAAACGGCCTAGCTATGTTGTCGTTCTTGGGCGGATTTTCCTCAGCGACGTCCATGGTGATTGTGGCCGCGATTGCATTGTCGATCATGGTGTCTAACCATATCGTGATGCCCCTGTGGCTGCATTATTCTGGTAGCGGTCTGAGCGTGTCTGGCGACGTGCGTTACGTTGTATTGCTAGCGCGGCGTGTCTCGATTGGGGCAGTTGTAATGCTGGCCTATTTCTATTTTCGCCTCTCGGGCGGGGGCGCTGCTCTTGCGGCGATTGGCCTTGTTTCATTTGCAGGCGTTGCGCAGGTTCTTCCGGTTATGCTCGGCGGTATCTTTTGGCGCGGTGCAACGCGGATTGGGGCACTCGGCGGGTTGACGGTTGGCTTTTTGATTTGGGGGTATTCCCTGTTTTTACCAAGCCTCGGTGAAGGCGTTGTTTATTCGCAGAGCTTTATGGAACACGGTCCCTTTGGGCTGTCTTGGCTCGCTCCTCAAGCGCTCTTCGCGATCAAGGGTTTGGACCCCATCTTGCATTGCCTGTTGTGGAGCATGCTTCTCAATACCACGGTCTTTTGCCTTCTCTCACTTGTGAGCTTTCCGCAACCTTTGGAGCGCCTGCAAGGGGCCCAATTCGTTAATGTCTTTGAGCACGGCTCATCCACGCGCAGTTGGTCCAGTAACGTCGCGCAGTCCGAAGATTTGATGGTCATGGCGCAACGCATTATCGGCGCAAGAGAAGCGCAATCGCTCTTTCGCAGAGAAGCCGAAAAACAAGGGATTTCAGGGCTCGTGCCTGAACCAACCCCTGAGTTCCTAGATGTGCTTGAACGCGAATTAGCAGGCTCTGTCGGTGCTGCGACGGCTCATGCGATGGTCGCGCCTATCGTGGGCGGGGCGGCTGTTTCGGTCGATGATTTGCTTGCGGTTGCGGACGAACGCGCGCAGCTCATGGTCTATTCGAACAAGCTGGAAACCCAATCAGAAGAGCTGCAGCGCACAGCCAAGCAATTGCGCCGCGCGAACGAAAAACTGACGCAACTGTCGGTGCAGAAAGATGGATTCTTAAGCCAAATCAGCCATGAATTGCGCACGCCCATGACCTCGATTCGTTCGTTTTCGGAAATACTGCGCGACAGCGCAGACATGCCCCCCGCAGACAAAGCGCGTTTCGCGGGCATCATCCATTCCGAGACTTTGAGATTGACGCGCCTGCTGGATGATCTGCTTGATCTATCCGTTCTTGAAGCAGGGCGTGTGTCTTTGAACGTGTCGCAAAAATCTTTGCGCGAGATTCTGGATACATCGATTATTGGAATGGGTCTTGGCGCTGAAACGGGGTTTGAAATTCAGCGGCAGCGCAGCCGCGAAGACATTTTGCTAAGAACAGACGTCGATCGTTTGGCGCAGGTTTTCATCAATGTGATTTCCAACGCGCGCAAATATTGCGACGCTGCGGCGCCGTGTTTGAAAATCCATGTTTTTCAATCAAATGAACAAGTTACTGTAGATTTCATCGACAATGGGTCGGTGATTGACGCGGGCATGCGGGATGTCATTTTCGAAAAATTCTCCAGAGTTGGCGAAAACGAAGCAGGCGGCGCAGGCCTTGGATTGTCTATTTGCCGCGAAATTATGATCCGCTTGGGCGGTGAAATTTTCTACCTTCCAGGGCAGGGCGGAAGCGCATTTCGTGTGCAATTTCCACGTGATATGGCCCAAGAATGAAGTGCGTTTAAAGTCTTTGGTAAGACTTAAGCCCTAAACAGTTCCTAATTGAGCATGGCAGACGGGCAAAATGCGCGTACTGTTTTCTGTTGGAGGCTGGGCTATCAAACCCAATTCGGATGTACTTCGGCGCAAGTTGCGCAGCGATAAGGCGGGTCCTGAGGAACAAGCAACCTCGCCGGTTAAAGCTGCGAGAATGAGTTTGGCGCGCGCTGCTGATCAGGCGTTTAAGCTTGCTCTGCGGGTGGGGAGCATCCGCCAAAGTCGCCTTGAGTTGTCCGATATGGTTGAACAGCTTGATGAAAATTGGGCGCTGTTCCCTTTGATACATGATGATGGATCGATTGGTGCGATGTGTATCGATCCGGCCACCAATACCGCCTTTGTCGAGCAACAAACACTAGGGCGTGTGAATGCCGCCACGAGCACGTCGCGAAAATTGACGCGCACGGATAAGGCGCTCGCGCTCCCATTCTCGGACAAGTTTTTGAGGTTGTTTGACAAGGCCTTAGAGGGTGCCCCGACAGGGTATTGGACGCGGGGATATCGTACAGAAGACGCCGTTGAAACACGCCATCTTATGGTGCTTTTGCTCGATGCAAGTGAATATCGCGGGTTCGAAATGAGCAGTGAGATTGCAGGGAGCGACCGCAAAAGCCTGATCCGCTTGTTTTTACCAATGAAGGAACCTGTTCAGCCAAAGTCCCTTAAGTCGAACAAAAAGGATAAAGAGAAACCCGCAAAAGCACGGCCGAAATTACGTAATGCGGCGCTTGCTGCTTCGGTCGAGGTGGATGCGATCATGTGCAAGATCACAATCCCGCTCACCGAATTGCATGGCTTGAAAGAGGGACAATTGTTGCCACTGCCCAAGAACGCAGCGCAAAGCGCAAAACTGCAGGATAAGATCGGTCAAACTGCACTGCCCGTAAGGCTAGGTCAGTTGCACGGGATGCGCGCTGTGCGCCTTGCTCAGTCCTATGCTGACGTCGCATCGGCGCAAGAGGCGTTGCCCGATACAGTTGCGCGCGGTCCAGACGTTGCCCAGAAGTCCACGACATCAAGTCCTGAAGAGGTCAGCGCCGACACACCGCCCGAACGAAATACTTCGGGCAGTGGTGATGAACTGGACGATTTACTCGCGATTGGAAAAGGGTAGCGCAGCTTTATTCGAGAGCGCCGCGCATGCCAGACAGATCATACCCAGCTTTCGCGGCTTGATCCAAAATCGCATCTGCACTTTGCTGGCCCTTTTGCGACAAAGCCCAAATCACAGAGCAGCGTGTTCCTGAGGCGCAATAGGCCAAAACAGGTCCGTCCGCATTCGCAACATATTCAAGCTGTTTCGCGACATTTTCAGGTGTCATCGTTTGATGGGTTAGGGGCAATACTTCAAAAGTGATGCCAGCGGCTGCAGCGGCAGTCGCCATTGCGTCAGCCTGCAGATGGGGCGGAATTTCCGCATCCGGGCGATTGCAAATCACGGCTTTAAAGCCCGCAGCAACAATATCGGGGAGGTCTGCCGGATCGATCTGCGGCGAGACTGCGTAGGTCGGGGTAAGTGGGCGAATATCCATGCGCTGTGTTTAACCTGCGTGCAGAGCATCGTCCAGCAATTGGCGCAGCCTATCGCGGCTAAGCCGTTTCTTTGAGCAACAGCAAGGCTGCTCTAGAGGGCGGCACGCGTTAGCGCGTCAGCTCTTTCATTCCGCGCTCAAGGCCAGACAACGTCATGGGTACCATTTGTTGTTCAAAGACTTCGCCGATCATTCTAATCGATTGGGTATAGCGCCAATGCTGTTCTGGCAGCGGGTTGATCCAAAGATTGCTCTTCCATTGATCGCGCGCACGGCGCAGCCATGTTTCGCCGCTTTCTGGGTTCCAGTGCTCATTGGCACCGCCCGGATAGGCGATTTCATAGGGGCTCATGGACGCATCACCCACGAAAATACATTTATAATCAGGGCCATAGGTGCGCAGAACTTCTTCAGTTGGGATTTGTTGATCCCAACGTCGCGCATTGTCGCGCCAAACGCCTTCATACAAGCAATTGTGAAAGTAGAAGTGCTCAAGATGTTTGAACTCGGTACGCGCAGCGGAAAAGAGCTCTTCAACCACTTTGATATGCGGATCCATAGAGCCGCCAACGTCGAGAAACAAAAGGACTTTCACCGCATTGCGCCGCTCAGGTCGCGTCTTGACGTCCAAGTAGCCATTTTCAGCGGTCGCGCGGATAGTTCCGTTTAGATCCAACTCTTCTGTTGCACCATCGCGTGCCCATCGGCGCAAACGCTTTAGCGCAACTTTGATGTTACGGGTGCCAAGCTCAACACTGTCGTCCAGATTTTTGAACTCGCGCTTGTCCCATACTTTGGTCGCGCGCTGATGGCGGCTCTCTTTTTGACCGATGCGCACGCCTTCGGGGTTATACCCATACGCGCCAAAGGGGGAGGTGCCACCCGTGCCGATCCATTTGTTGCCGCCTTGATGGCGCTTCTCTTGCTCTTTCAGCCGCTCTTTGAGCGTCTCCATCAGCTTCTCGAAACCACCGAGTGCTTCGATCTCGGCTTTTTCCTCTTCGCTGAGGTGCTTTTCCGTCATCTTGCGCAGCCATTCTTCGGGAATCTCAACAGCGTTGATCATGTCCTCGGTGCTGATGTTTTCCAAACCCTTGAACGTGGCCGCGAAGGCGCGATCGAATTTATCGATGTTGCGTTCGTCTTTCACCATGGACGTACGGGCGAGGTAGTAGAAGGCTTCAATGTCATAAGTGACAAGGCCGCGCTTCACACCTTCCAAGAAGGACAAATATTCCCGCAACGAGACGGGAACCGAGCTACTGCGCAGGTTTTCGAAAAACGGCAGAAACATCGTTTAAAGCGCTGCGCGGTGGATGAAGAGGGTGATGATAAAGCCGGCCAAAAGGAAGGCGATGCCATGTGCAGCGGCATATTGAGCCATATCTGCCCAGTTGCCGCCCCGTTTTTTAGCGCGCATTGCGCCCAATGCGATGCCGAATAACCCCGCGATTGTGTAGATCATTGCTTAGCCACGTCCTCTTTTCAGCGGGCTAAGTGATGAGATTTCACGCAACTTGGCCCGCACTGCCCAGTCTGGACCAAAGCCGTATCGTGCCCATCCCAAACTGTCCATACGAACGGTACGTCCTTCTGAGGTCCGTCCGGCCAAATCAAGCGCTTCGGCGCGTTGCAACATCAATGTCGACATCAAAGCTGCGTTTTCATATTTCGCTGCGGTATCCAGATGCGGCCCGATCTGCTGGAGCGCGGCTTCGCCATTGCCCTCAGCAATGTAGAAGGACGCAAGCTGTGAGGCGGCATAAGCGGAATGCAGGCGCGTTGAAGGGTCTTGCCCATAAAGGCGCGCGGCGATGGCAAAGTGTTCACGTGCGCTTTTCAGGTTCACAGACATTTGCAAACGGCCCATCGCATAGTGGCTAAAGGCACGGCGGTGATCGCTCCAGCCCATCGCTACAGCAATTTGCATTGCGTTATTCGCTGCGTTTAGGCGTTCTTTCTGGCTCGCGCCCGGTCCAAGGGCGTGTTGGATCGAATTAATCCAAGAACGCGGAGTGCGTGTCAAACGACGTGGTGCAAATTGAGCGCCGCGCGGATTGATACGGGTCAAAATACCGCCAATGCGGCTCGCGACTTCGTTCTTGGTCATGCCGTTGCGCAAAGAGGGGTCGTAGTAGGCGCGCAGCACCAACATATCGAAGCCTGTCAGAACAGTATGGACGTTGTCATCGTTGAAGACTGAATCTGGCAAACGATAAAGATCGTTCAGTGGGCCAAGTGCCTGCGCGAGTTCTTCATGCAAGCAGTCACGTACTTCTTGCGGGCTTGCATCGTTTGGCAGGAAGATCGAGAGCTTCTTGCGTTCTTTCAAGCTGGTCCAATTGACCAAAGATGTACGGCGCGCAAGGCGGTACTGCGCCATGCTGGATACATTTGGCGCGACGAAACAGGCGGCTTGTGGCAACAACTTGCGAATTTCCGAGCGCGGCACAGCTTCGATTGTGATATTCGCGCTTTCGGTTTGCTGTTGGCTGATGTCGATCCGCGCTTCGGTGCGCAGACGGTGGAGGAGGCGGTTCAGATCGCTTCCAAGACCGAAAGAGGGCTGGCCTGTTACGCGAACAGAAATCGGACCCTCAAATCGTGTGAGGATAGGAAGGCTACGGCCGCTTTCCAGATTGAAGGTCAAATCAAGGAAGTCACGTGCGATGTCTGAATTTGCGCGCAGCGACGGCGTTGGTCGCGGTGCGTTGAATACCTTGACGGCAGGCAGGCTCATTGATGCTGCTTCGGTTTGGGCACGCGTTGGCGTATCCGCAGGGGTCGCAGGCATACAGCCGGACAACGCTAGGTAAAACGGTAATAAAAATCGGCGCATCTAGGTCTTAAACCCCGTCTCGCTCGCACCGAGGTGCGATAATGGGCGATCCGAAGATAGCCTGATTGCTAAAGTGCCCGAATGGGCAACGGCACATCATAACGCGCGAGAGAGCAGTCAAATTGGTTCGGTAAAATACCGAAACACACGCCAAACTTATGTTTGGAAAAATTGCCTGCAAGTTTCTCTCCAGTTCCACCGCATTAAGATGTGATCGGTATGACCAGACACCCTGACAGGTTTAAGAAAACAAAATGGCAATTTTGGGAAATCGCCTCGGAGACAGTAACCCGATACAATTTCAGTGTGTTATAGGGAGTTGTTCACGTTTGGGAAAATGTTGCGAGCCTGCCACCTAGATATAGGGTCTGGGGCAGGCTGCATGTATAGGTCGCCACAATTATGTCATAATTCGACGTGTCATTGGTTCCGGCGCGCCATAAAGGCCAATCGTTCGAACAAATGAACATCCTGTTCGTTTTTGAGCAAAGCACCGTGCAATTTGGGCAAAGCGTTCGCGCCATCGCGCTTCAAATCTTCTGGAGAGAGGTCCTCGGCGAGGAGCAATTTGAGCCAGTCGAGAACCTCAGAGGTGGATGGTTTCTTCTTCAAACCTTGCTGCTCACGGATGTCATAGAACTGCGTGAGGGCTGTCGTTAGTAGGTCTTCTTTGATGCCGGGGTGATGCACTTCGACGATTTTTCGCATCACATCCGGCTCTGGGAAACGAATGTAGTGGAAGAAGCAGCGGCGCAAAAACGCATCGGGCAGTTCTTTTTCGTTGTTAGAGGTGATGATCACGATAGGGCGGTTGTCTGCGCGGATCGTTTCGCCAGTCTCGTAAACAAAGAACTCCATGCGATCGAGCTCTTGCAAAAGATCGTTCGGAAATTCGATATCTGCCTTGTCGATTTCGTCGATCAGCAGAACGACCTTCTCGCCCGCCTCAAAAGCTTCCCAGAGTTTGCCCTTGCGAATGTAGTTCGCCACATCGTGCACGCGCTCTTCACCAAGTTGACTATCGCGAAGGCGACTCACCGCGTCGTATTCATAAAGACCTTGTTGCGCTTTGGTCGTGGATTTGATGTTCCATTCAATCATACGCAGCCCAAGGCCGGATGAAATCTGACGAGCAAGTTCTGTTTTCCCTGTGCCAGGCTCGCCTTTCACCAAAAGGGGGCGTTCCAATGTAACGGCTGCGTTGACCGCAATCGTTAAATCTTCTGTCGCGACATAGTCCTGAGTTCCGGTGAATTTCATCTTGTTTCTCGTCTTGTGATCAAAGTTTGGGCGCACCTTAGCTAGGGATATTTTTCGCTGCAATGTGAAGTTATTGCCTAGTGACAAGCCCGCGCCCGTGAGTTAAGCCGCGCGGTAAGGTTGCCATATACCGAAGGATATTTTTGTGGATGACGGCTTTGAAGAGGGAGGGGGCATGAAATCTGAAGTATTTCTACCCGAAGATTATAAACCGGCTGAAGACGAGCCGTTTATGAATGAACGCCAAACTGAGTATTTTCGAAAGCGCCTGACAGACTGGCGTGATGAGTTGCTTTCAGACGGGCGTGATACGATCGAAACGTTGCAAGATGGGACGCGAAACATCCCTGATGTGACAGATCGTGCAAGTGAAGAAACAGATCGTGCGCTTGAGTTACGTACGCGCGATCGTCAGCGTAAGCTTGTTGGAAAAATCGATGCGGCCCTGCGCCGAATTGATGAAGGTGAGTTCGGTTACTGTGAAGTGACGGGCGATCCGATTTCGCTCAAGCGGCTTGATGCGCGTCCAATCGCGACAATGAGCCTTGAGGCGCAAGAGCGCCATGAGCGTCGTGAAAAAGTACACCGCGACGACTAAAAACGCTGTGAAACAGTTAGTTTCTAAACGCCGGGGCTTTCGCTTCGGCGTTTTTTTATGCACAGATTGTCCATGGTTAATGAGTTAGAAATTGGTGTTATCGGTGGCGGCATCGGCGGATTGGCCGTTGCGACTGCTTGTGCACAGCGCGGCGCCAAGGTCATGCTGTATGAACGAGGCGATGCCATTCGGGCGGTTGGCGCAGGACTTCAAATCAGCCCAAACGGCTTATGCGTACTGCGCGCGCTCGGCTTAGAGCAGGCTTTGAGTGAGTTTTCTTCGCAAGGTCAGGCCGTCAGCCTGCGGCGCGCAGAAGACGATAAAGAGGTGGCGCGATTAGACCTCTCTCTCTTGCCAGAAATGCAGAAATACCACTTTGTACATCGGGGCGATCTGATCGGTCTGCTTCAAAATGCAGCCCAAGACGCGGGCGTTCAAATCTGTTTGTCGCACGCCGCGGTGCAGATCGAAGATGGGGCTCGTTCACGGGTTACGTTTGCAAATGGCGTCGAAATAGAGGCCGATTTGGTCATCGATGCCGGTGGATTGCACAGTAAATTACGTGGCGTTCTAAATGGAGACGAGCTGCCGTTTTTCACCGGACAGGTGGCGTGGCGGGCGATTATCCCGAATGAATCGGATCGCGTTGACGATGTACGTGTCCATATGGCGTCCAAAAAACACATCGTGAGCTACCCGATTTGGAGCGGCTCGGCTTTGAATATTGTCGCGGTGCAAGAACGTAAAGCTTGGGCAGAAGAGGGATGGTCGCATAATGATGACCCTGACAATCTGCGCGCGGCGTTTGCCAAGGCTGGACCTGATGTTCAAGCGATGTTGGATCAGGTCGAAGATGTCAGTATCTGGGGCTTATTCCGTCACCCTGTTGCCAAGCGTT
>NZ_JBDWVM010000230.1:0-1942 GCF_039984035.1 Planktotalea sp.
GGGCAATTTGATCAGCCCGCCCATGGTGTCGGCAGGTTTTCCGAAGATGTATTTTGGAACGAAATAATAGCCGCGCCGCATCGATAGATCGCAGCGTGCGCCGTGGTGGATTGCATCGACGGCAATGTCACAGCCAGAGTTGCCCGCGCCGACGATGAGCACGCGTTTGTCTGTGAACTGGGTTGGGCTGCGGTAGTTGGCGGCGTGGATCAACTCGCCCGTGAACTCCCCTTTGAAACTGGGTTTGTTCGGCTCGCTCAAGGTGCCATTGGCGATCATTACGCCTGCAAAGACCTCAGAATGTTCGCCCGTGTCATCGCGCCAGGTCACTTGCCAGCCATCGCCTGAGCCGCCAAGGGGGGTGCAGGACAGAACCTCGCTGTTGAAGCGGTAGTGATCATAGAGCGCGAAATGCTTTGCGAAATCGCGGAAGTATTGTTTTAGTTCTCGATGGGACGGATATTCGGCCACGTCGTCACGCATCGGAAAATCGGTGAACTCCGTCATACGTTTAGACGAAATCAAATGCGCGCTTTCGTACATTGTTGAGCGCGGTGCATCGATGTCCCAGAGACCACCCACATCCGAGTTCAGCTCAAACCCTTGAAACGGGATGCCATTCTCAACCATCAGCTTGGCAGCGGCGAGCCCCATTGGTCCTGCGCCGATAAGAGCAAATTGTTCGCGGGTGTCTGTCATGGTGACTGCTCCGATGGGCAAGGACTTGAGTTCGAAATCAAAAGATGGCGCAGAACGAAGGCTCATGCACGTTAAAAATGGTACGAGCAGCATACTACGTGTCTTGCTAATTTACTCTTTGCACCTGAGCGCCTAAGAACGCTGACCGCCGTTTGTTCATCCCATTGAAAGCTGCCTTATGGCCCCTCAACCAAAGCTGCATCCCCGTAACCAGCACCGTGACGGGTATGATTTTGTCCGTTTGCTGAAAGAACTGCCAGAGCTTGAGACGTTTACAACCCTCAATCCAGCGGGCCAGACGACGATCGATTTTCGCGATGTGGCGGCTGTGCGCATGCTTAATCGGGCGTTGCTCAAGGCGCATTACAATGTGGGTTTCTGGGACATCCCAGCGGGCTATCTTTGCCCGCCTATTCCGGGGCGCGTTGATTACATTCACTATCTGGCGGATTTGCTGGCGAGTAGTTGCGATGATCAAGACATCCCGCGTGGGCGTCGCATCAAAGCGCTCGACATCGGCACAGGCGCGAGCCTAGTTTACCCGCTGACGGGGCAGAGCGAATATGAGTGGCATTTCACAGGGACGGATATTGACGCTGATGCGATTAAATCGGCGCAGAAGATTTACGAGCTGAACAAGCTGAACATCACTCTGAGACAGCAAGATAAACGCGAGAATATCTTTCGTGGCGTGATCGAGCCTAAGGACAGGTTTCATGTCACCATGTGCAATCCGCCCTTTCATGCTTCAAAGGAGCAAGCCAATAAAGGCACTCAGCGCAAGTGGGCGAATTTGGGGGAAGGGGCCTCAACGAAGCTGAACTTTGGCGGGCAAAATGCAGAGCTTTGGTGCCCGGGTGGTGAAATAAAGTTCGTCGCTCGTATGGTGAATGAAAGTCGCGATTTCGCGAACCAATGTCTGTGGTTTACGTCACTGGTGTCTAAGAAAGATAACGTGGCAACGCTTAAGCGGATATTGGGAAAAGCGAAGGTTGCGGATTTCAAAATCGTGGAAATGGCGCAGGGGCAAAAGACCAGCCGCTTTGTTGCTTGGACTTACATCAAGAGAAGTCTGCGCGCGTCGTTTTTGAAGCGAAGCTCGAAATAGAAAAAGGCCGCGCGCTTGGAGACAAGCGCACGGCCTAAAGTGTTTATCCGATGATCGCGTTCAGCGTTGCGGATGGGCGCATAACGTCTGCAGTCTTCGCTGCATCGCCGCGGTAGTAACCGCCCAGATCAACGC
>NZ_JBDWVM010000231.1:0-8428 GCF_039984035.1 Planktotalea sp.
AAGCCACAGCCATAAGTCGAACCGTGCCGTTAAACGCAGGCATGTCGAAAGTCACTTTCGCCATGCCTGTAGCGTTAACTGTGACGAGACCAGAGAAGTAAGCAACCAAGTCCTGAGTTGGTGGCGGGCTTTTCATCCGCAAGCGTGAAACAGCGTCCCCGCCAGAGCGCACCTGCCCCATCGCGCCATTCATTCCGTCAATCAAGCGACCATAGACATCGCGTATTTCCATGCCCAAACGACGTTGGCCAAAGTAATGCTCGGACGGATCAGGGCCATCAAATGCCGTAAGATTCAAGATGCCCAAATCAACCGCTGCCAATGTCACATAAGCTGTTTCGCCCGCAGTGATGCCATCGACCTGCACGCCCACCTCTAGCGGACCACGCGGCCCAGAGGTATCGGGCGCATCGATAGAGACCGAGAGCTGTTTCGCGTCCGGATCAATCTTTGCGTAGGACAGGCCAAGCACGCGCGCAGGGTTTTGTCCGGCAGCAACATCCATCGGGCGGATCACATTGGCCGTCACATACGCACCTGCGCCCCATTCGTCGGTCACGTTCAGCGGAATAATGTTTTCGCCTTCTGCCACATCAACCGTTTCCATATGGATCACCCGGTTGGACATAACAGAGATAAGCGCCGTTCCAGCAAAACGTGGCACAAGACGTAGCTCTGCCGTGTCACCGGTTTTGTAGTTCTCCTTGTCGAGAGACAGTTCCAACGTGTCAGGCGTGCGAGAGGTATCTGCAGGTGCATACCACCCTGCGTAAAAATCGCTGGAGGAGGCAATCGGTTCACCGTCCAAACGCTCAACCACCACCTCGTAACGTCCCCATTCAACAGGCGCGCTGATGCGCAAGGGCGCGGTGCCGAGGGTGACAACCTCGCTCACCACACGTTTGCGCGTCGTGACAGGTTCCCAATCCCAATTGCCGTATAGCTGATACCACTGATATCGCGTGCGAACGCGGTTAACTGTCCAGCGCACCTGCATCGGTGTTGGGTTAAGGTTCGCATCAATCGCAATGATCTCCAGCTCGGCATTGCTGCCCTGTGGCACCACGCCATCGAACACTTCTTTGATCCCGATCATCGGACCACTCGGCGCAAGCGCACGGGTGATTTGACGTTCCACAGGCCGTCCGCTGCCTTCGGACACGCGGATCGTTGCGCGCATTTGCATAGGCACGCGCGCGCCTTCCATTTCTGGCATCTCAAGCGCGACAGTCGCATTTCCTTGAGCATCTGTACGACCAGCACCTGACAGGAACTTGGTGCGCGCGCGAATGGGTTCATTGTAGCGCCCGAAACGGAACCCTTTAAAGCCTTCCAATTCAGAAATCGCGCTCAGCCGTACAGCCCCTTCAATCGGCAAATCACCCCCGGGTGCGCCAAAAAGATACCGCGCTGACACTGTTAATGGCGGGGTATCATTGGGACGGATTGGCGTGTCCGGCAAAGACAGATCAAAATCGATGCGCTCTGGGAGAAAATCCTCAACCAGCAGTTTTTGCGTCGCAAGCGCTGGCGCGTCCGGATCCGCCTTCATGGCCAAGGTCCACGTTCCGCGCGGCACTGTCGGCCCAAGAGGCAGAGCAAAGACATGGCCGCCCGCGCTGTCGTTATTCGACAGGTCACGCGTATATTCAACGCCATCAGGTCGGGTCAAAATCGCGGTGATCGGCACATCGCCCAGTGCCGCGGCTGTTCCATCCCGCGCAAGTGCGGTGGCAAAAATCGTCTCGCCCGCTCGATACGCCCCGCGATCAGTTGTGAGGAACAGATCAATCGGACCCGCAGGTTCACGCCCCTCAACGCCGCGATCAGACAGATCGAAAGCAGGCTCTGTTAAGGACATAAACGCCATATCCTCATCGCCCTGCTTGGCCAGGACCAAGGCAGGCGCAGCGCCGCCCGTGCCGCGCGTGAGCCCTGCTGCAAAGCGCGCATAACCATTGGTGTCTGTTATGCTTGTTCCCAGTACGCGGTTGGAACGGGAAAGGAGTGTCACTTCGATACCCTCCTTCGCGGACGCATCTGACAGGCCACGCACAAACGTATGGACGCCATCAACACCCTTCAATGTGCTCAGACCAAGATCGGAGAGGATGAACCATTGCGTTGCGCCTGCGTCTTCATACACAGCAACGCCCGGCACGCGCGCGGTCAATGCATAGAGACCCGCAGGCAAGTCCTTGATCAGATCACCCATCGGCAACCGGGTTGTCATATCCTGATTAAGCGTATTTTCGACTTGTCCCGTTCCTGTCCAAACCTCTTCGCCGATGTTGCGTTTGAACATCTCGTCTTCGTATTGGCTGAGCGGACGCGCGAACATATCCTCCTGCATGGTGCGCAACACGTTGCGATCACTCACACGGCGCAGAAGAAGGTCAACTTCATCAAGATTCACCGTTTCCAACGGAATGGCAGCATCTGCCGCTTTCGGCAGCACATAGGCGCGACCAGGGAAGCGCGCAGAGGCCGTTCGATCACCAACGTACATCGTCAATGACACATCTTTGACCAGCTTTTCACCGCTTGCGGCAGGCAGGCCAGAACGGAACGTCACCTGATAGCGCACGCCATGCTCAACGCCATCGATACAGATTTGACGACTATCGGATTCAACGAACAAGCTTTGGTCAGGGAGCTTCACGAACGGCGTATAATCAACGCCTGCTTTAACAAGGCGTTCAGAAAATTCCGCGCAAATCCGTGGCGTCGCGGAATCCTTATCAACGCGATGCTCGGTAATGCGAAACCCATATTTGGCAATCGCTTTATCGAGCGCTGCGATGACATCATCGCGCGGCTGGATCGACTCTGCCAATCGCAACGCCGGGATCATATCGCGCCCACGACCATCGCGCTCCATCGCCTCGGCCATAATTTGCAGCGCGCTCACCTGAGCCGCAGGGCTGGGTGCGCGCAGGTAGGCGTTAGCGGCCGCATTTAATGCGCGACGACGGAACTTGCGCTTATCCGACGTGCTTTTCGCGTTCACCTCAAGCGCAAGGCGCGCATATTCGGCCCACATATCACTAGCATCAGATTGCGCAGTTGCCGCGCCCATCCAATGCATCGCGCTCATCAAATTCTTCTCTGCGCGGCGATCCCGAACAGCGTCTAGCAAGACCTGCACGCTCCACTTGCCACCGGGATGCAATGCGCCCAGACCCTCTGCCTGCGCACGGATTGCACTGCGATCACGATCACTAAGAAACCCGAGATCATTCGCGCGTGCTGTCGCGGTCTGAAGGGTATTCGCATTTGCGCGATACACCTCGGCAGATAGCGCACCCTCATAGGTTTGCTTTTCACTCACACCGCTTTTGGGGAAACAGGAATTAGAGCGCTGATTAAATGTAAACGCTGTGCATTGAGAATTGCTCAAACACGCGGTTTCGCAAGCGTCCTGTGTTGTATCAAACAGGTTCGTTAGATCAGACCCAAAGAAATCAACGTCCTTTGAATAGACCAAACGTTGCTCTGGAACAAGACTGGTTTGAGCCAACATTGGCGTGGCCATAGATAAGCCAAGAATAACAGCGGCGAAAATGCGGCGCATGGGAAACTCCTTAAATCAATAAGACAAACGTGACACGGCATACGGGCGTTTGGCAAGTTTTCTACCCGTCGATTAAATCAATCTTCACTTCCTAGGCGGATTGTCACCGGTGTCTGAAACCCTGATTCTAGTGATTGCCGCATGAGCCTTGCGCATAAACTTTCCCAAGAACGACGTGCGCGTCTTGCCGCAGAACGTCTTTTGGAGATGAAAGAGGCTGAGCTCTTTTCCGCCAATCGCAAGCTTGGTCGACATGCCCGCGCTCTGTCAGATCGGATCGAAGAAACCGAAGCCGAAGTCGCAAATGTGCGCCACGAAAACAGGCGCGTTAAGTCTGATCTCTCCGCAGCGCATCAGAAAATCGAAATCGCCGAACGTCGTCTTTGGCAATCCATCCGCACGATCCAAGACGGTTTCGCCTTTTACAATGCGGACAACGAAATGGTCGGCGCGAACAATGCATATCTCAGCGTCTTTGATAACCTTGAGGACATGAAGCCCGGTGTGACGTATCAGGAGATGCTGTTGATCCTGACCGATGAAGGCATTGTTGATACAGAGGACTTGAGCGCCAGTGAATGGCGCGCATCGATGTTGGAGCGGTGGAATTCGCCAAAGCCTGAGCCGCGTATCATCAAATTTTGGAACGGGCTTTATGCCAAACTGGTGGATGAACGAAGCGCAGAGGGTGATGTTGTTAGCCTTGCGCTCAACATCACCGATACGATCCGCTATGAAAACCAACTCAAGAAAGCGAGGTATGACGCAGAGGCTGCCAGCCGCGCAAAATCAGCCTTTCTCGCGAATATGAGCCACGAAATTCGCACCCCTATGAATGGTATCGTAGGCATGGCCGATCTATTGGCCGAAACGAACACCGATGAGGAACAGAACCTCTTTATTGATACCATTCGCAACTCGGGCGAGGCGCTGTTAACCATCATCAACGACGTGCTCGATTACTCCAAAATTGAAGCAGAGAAACTACAGCTACGTCCGATTACGTTCGATTTCGAACAGTGCATTCACGAGGTTATGCGCCTGCTGCAGCCCTCCGCACGGGACAAAGGTGTTGCGCTGCTTATTGATTATGACCTCTTCTTACCAACCCAGCTTTTTGGCGATCCGGGTCGCATTCGTCAGATACTCACCAACATTATCGGTAACGCAGTTAAATTCACCACCGACGGGCATGTTCTGATCTCTGTCACAGGTCACTATGAGGCGGGTGTTTGTGAGCTACATGTCACTGTTCAGGATACTGGCATTGGAATTCCGGCTGATAAGATCGATCACATTTTTGGCGAATTCAATCAGGTCGAAAGCGAAAAGAACCGACAATTCGAGGGAACTGGCCTTGGCCTCGCGATCACCAAGCGTTTGATCGAGATGATGGATGGGCGCATTTGGGTCACGTCAGAGGATGGCGCTGGAACGTGTTTTGGCTTTCAAGCCATGCTGCAGTGCGATCCAGAAGGGGCGCTGGATATTGTTAAACCCAATATTGGCAAAGCAATGGTTGTCGATAGATCGGACATCACACGCTCCATACTCGAGAAACAGATTTCCCTGCTCGGTATCAAATGCCTAACTGCGGTGGATAAACAGGCCGCAATGACCGCCCTTACTGATGATTGTGAACTGGCCGTAATCGACGATCTACAAGGGGAAATGGATGGGTATGATCTAGCGAAAACGCTACGCGAGGCGAAGCCTAGATTGCCGATTTTCCTCATGACATCAAACGCAGGTATTGCTGAGGCAGACCCAGCACGCGACCTTGTCACTGCAGTGCTGCAAAAACCAGTCGCGCGACAAACCTTGTTTCGACATCTTATGGCCCTGCAATCGGAAGAGGCTGTGCCCGTCAAGAGCCAAACACCTGTCTTTACGCATACTCGCCGCATCGGTGAAAAAGCGCCGTCAGACCCGAAACATGCGGTCGCGCCCGCACCTCAAGAGCACCGCCAATTGCGCATTCTGGCCGCAGAAGACAATAAAACCAATCAATTGGTTTTTAGCAAAATGTTAAAAACTTTGGATATTGATTTAACCTTCGCCAACAATGGCGCGGAGGCCGTTGAACTATTCCAAAGTTTTAAGCCCGATCTCGTCTTTATGGATATCTCGATGCCGCAAAAGGACGGCAAGGAAGCAACGTGCGAAATTCGCGCCTTGGAACAGTCGGGCGGGACACATGTTCCAATCGTCGCCATGACAGCCCATGCAATGCCCGGCGATGAAGAGGCAATCATCGCAGCAGGCCTCGATTATTACCTGACCAAACCTTTGAAAAAGGCCCTCGTCATCGAGCAAATTACGAAGCTAAAGGTTGCAGGAACGCGCCCTGCACTCAACGATCAAGACGGATAGTCACGCAAGAAGACAAACTTGTCTCCCTCGCTCATATCCGGCTGGAATGCATAACCGCCCGTATCAAAACTTTTGATATCGTCTGCGTTCGTCAGGCGATTTTGCACAACATACCGCGCCATCGCACCGCGTGCCTTCTTCGCAAAGAAGCTCACGATCTTTGCTTTTCCGTCTTTCAGTTCCATGAAGACGGGGGTCACAACACGAAGCTTAAGCGCTTTGGGTGCGACCGCGCCGAAATATTCTTGGCTAGCGCAATTTACTAGCGTGTCAGTCCCGACAACCTCGGCCTGATCATTCAGCTTTTTAGAAAGGTCCGTGCGCCAGTAGTCGTAAAGGGATGCACCGCGACGGGTTTTCAAACGGGACCCCATTTCCAAGCGATAGGGCTGAATCCCATCAAGCGGCCGCAACACACCGTAGAGACCCGACAAAATGCGCAAATGATCTTGCGCCCAAAGCAATTCATCCGCGTCTAAAGTCGACGCTTCCAATCCCTGATAGGTGTCACCAGCGAAAGCGAAGGCCGCCGGTCGCACTGCATCAGCCGTTGGTTCTGCTTCGAAACTGCGAAACCTGTCGCGATTGAGCCGCGCGAGATCATCGCTCAGGCTCATCAATTTTCGCAAATCACCAAGGGTCAGGTTCTTGGCGGTTTTTGCCAAACGCACCGCATCTTCCTGTAAATCAGGCGCTGTCATTTCGACATCACGTTCCGCCCAATCCAATCGTTTTGCTGGTGAAATCACTGCAAGCATATCCGCCCCCTTAATTGACCCTTAACGACTTAGCTCGCCTCACGCAGGACGTCCAGAAAAGCGCGGCCAAATCTTTCACTGCGTCGTTCGCCCAAAATCCGTTCAAGCGCATCTTCATTCTGCGGTTTTTGCGCAGCCACCTTTGCAAGCAAAGACGCGGAGCAACTCAGAGGCTTGTCGTGACCCTCGCCGCCCCGGGCCAGATCTGCCTGCACTTCCAGCAATCGATCATACAGCGTACCGCTTTCCTTGCCCGCCAACTTCCGGCGCGCGGGATGAACGGCTTCGACTTCTCCGACAATGACTTCTAGGAAGGCCGAACCATACGTTTCAAGCTTCTTCGCACCAACACCGCCAATCGCGGCCATGTCGTCCAAATTTTGCGGACGGTTTTGCGCCATTTCAATCAGCGTTTTGTCATTGAAAATAATATAGGCCGGTACGCGCGCGGCTTCTGCCAAGGCGCGGCGCTTGGCCTTGAGCGCGGACAGCAGCGGCGCGTCTTCTTCGTTCACCAACGCTTTGACGCTGGGTGCAAATTTCGACGCTTTTTTGATCGTGTCTTTGCGCAACCTGATCGAGGCTTCGCCCCGCAAAATCGGCAGCGCATCGTCCGTCATACGCAGTGCGCCATGACGTTCAGGATCGGGGCGCACCAAATCGTGGCCCATCATCTGACGAAACACAGCTTGCCATTCGCGCTTGCCATATTCGGTGCCAACCCCAAAGGTCGGCAACCCATCATGACCGCGCGCGCGGACTTTGTCGGTCTCAACGCCCATGAGAATATCGATAAGATGCCCAGCGCCGAAATATTCACCCGTACGTAGAATTGCGGACAGTGCTTTGCGCACAGCGGTCGTGCCGTCAAAGACTTCAGCAGGCGCATCGCACAGGTCGCAGTTTTCGCATTTCACATTGGTCTCACCAAAATACGCGAGCAGACTTGCGCGGCGGCAATCGAGCGCTTCGGCCAAACCAAGCAATGCGTTCAATCGCGCATGATCCGCAGCACGCCGTTCGGGTGGGGCAAGCCCTTCGTCAATCTGGCTTCGGCGCAGACGAATGTCATCAGGGCCATAAAGCGTCAGGGTTTCAGCAGGCGCGCCATCACGGCCACCACGTCCGATTTCCTGATAATAGGACTCAATTGACTTAGGCAGATCAGCATGCGCGACCCACCGGATGTCTGGCTTATCCACGCCCATGCCGAAAGCAACGGTCGCTACGACGATCAAACCATCTTCGCGCTGGAAGCGTTTTTCCACCTCCCGGCGCGCATCTGGATCCATACCGCCGTGGTAGAAACAGGCTGTATGCCCTGCTTGACTCAAAGCGCCAGACAGACCTTCGGTCTTGGCGCGGGTGCCGCAATAAACGATGCCGGACTGCCCCTTTCGCGCTGCTGCAAAAGACAGGATTTGTTGGCGCGGGCCATCCTTGGCAGCAAAGGCCAAATGAATATTGGGGCGGTCAAAACCATGCAAAAACGTTTGGGGCGTTTGACCATCAAAGAGACGCGTTGCAATTTCTTCGCGCGTTTCAGCATCTGCTGTAGCTGTGAAGGCCGCAACTGGAACATCCAAAGCGCGACGCAGATCGCCGATGCGCAGGTAATCAGGGCGGAAATCATGGCCCCATTGGCTCACGCAGTGGGCTTCATCCACTGCGATGCGGCGCACGCCTGCACGACGCAGCAGATTAACGGCACCGCCAGACGCCA
>NZ_JBDWVM010000232.1:0-12593 GCF_039984035.1 Planktotalea sp.
ATGAGCGGTTAGAAGAAGTCGATGGAGACTTGCAGCAGGCGCTCCACTTCGGGGACATCCGCGCTCATGGTAAAGAGCGCAATGACATCGCCTTCTTCAATGCCCAAATGGCCTGTTGGGCGATGGAGTTTACCCTCTTTCAGAACGCCGCCAACAAGCACTCCTTCGGGGAAATCGACATCGCGAATGACCTGCCCAGCAAGCGGTGAAGTCGATAAAACTTCGGCTTCGATCATTTCTGCCTCGGCATCCCCGATGGAATAGACCGCGCGCACGCGACCGTGGCGAATATGGCGCAAAATCGAACTTACGGTGGTCGCACGGGGGTTGATATAGGCATCAATTCCGAGTGGTCCCATCAAAGGCACCAAGGTTGGATCGTTGATCAGGGCAACAGCCATCGGGCAACCTGCGGCCTTGGCGCGTACCGCTGCAAGCATGTTGGTTTTGTCATCATCCGTCACTGCTAGGACGGCATCAGCGCGTTTGATGTTCGCTTCTGCAAGCAAAGACACGTCCAAACCGTCCCCATGCAAAACGATGGTCCGTTCCAGCGCATCAGCGGCGAATTCAGCGACTTCGCGGTTCTTTTCGATGATCTTCGCGCGTACGCGTTCGGTTCTACCCTCAAGCGCCTGCGCGACCGCCAAACCAACGTTGCCACCGCCGATCAAAACAACACGCTCTTGCAGTTTGTGGGTTTTGCCGAAAATTTCCATGGTGCGCGTGACGTCTTCGACATGGCTAAACACGTAGCATTCATCGCCGACAAACAACTGATCACCGGCTTCGGGCGCAAACAATGTGCCATCACGGCGCACGCCAACCACGATAGAGCGCAGCGTTGAAAATAGATCCGTCAATTGGCGCAACGGCGTGTTCACGATGGGGCAGTTTTCGTCAACCAACAGACCCAAAAGCTGGGCCTTCCCATCTAGGAAGGTTTCCGTATCAAACGCCGCCGGCGCCGAAAGCCGTTGTAGGGCTGCGTCTGCGACTTCCTTTTCAGGGGAAATCACGACATCGATCGGCATGTGATCACGGCGATACAGGTCAGAGTAGATCGCATCCAGATAAGATTGGCTGCGCAGGCGCGCGATCTTACGCGGGATCGCGAAAACCGAATGCGCCACTTGGCAGGTGACCATATTCACTTCGTCAGAATGGGTCGCGGCAATGATCATATCTGCATCGCGCGCCCCTGCCCGATCCAAGATATCTGGATAGCTGGCAAAGCCTGCAATGCCCTGAACATCCAATGAATCAGTTGCACGTCGCACGAGATCGGGGTTGTTATCAACCACCGTCACGTCATTGCTTTCACCGGAAAGATGTCGTGCAATTTGCCAGCCAACTTGGCCCGCACCGCAAATAATGACCTTCATGTTCGGCCCCTGCTGAACTCACGTTTGACTTGAATGACAGAGACACACAAGCGGGTCAATGGCTGAGCCCGCTTGAGAAACGCATGATGGTATCCATCCGAAGATCAGGATGAAACAGAGCGCGCGTGTGACGCAAAATGTATCAGTTCGCGTTTTCGACCTCATCATCCTCCACGCGCGCAACCCGTGCACCGGCCTTGTTGGTGGTCACAACGCCTAAGGATTTCAGTTTGCGGTGCAAGGCGGATCGCTCCATTCCAACAAAGTTGGCCGTGCGGGAAATATTGCCGCCAAAGCGATTGATCTGCGTCAGAAGATACTCGCGCTCAAAAGCTTCGCGCGCCTCGCGCAACGGCAATGTCGCAAGGGAGCCGGACAGAACAACGCGCCCCTCTTCTTCGCTCGCGCTTTGCTCATTTGGTAATTCGCGCGCCTCAATCGGGCCGGTGCTATCGCCAAGGATCAAGACCCGTTCGACCAGGTTCTTAAGCTGGCGCACATTGCCCGGCCAAACCATCGTTTGCATCAATGCTGCGGCCTCTTCAGAGATCGCGCGCGCTGCAAGTCCTTGAGATTTATGGCATTCATCAATGAAATGTTCTGCCAGAAGCGGAATGTCTTCGCGGCGCTCCTCCAAGGACGGCACTGGAATCGGCACCACGTTAAGGCGGTGATAAAGCTCTTCACGGAAGCGTTCACCTGCGATTTCGGCCTCCAAGTCACGGCTCGTCGAGGAAATTACGCGCAGATCAACGCGCACTTTGTCAGAGCCGCCAACGCGGGTAAATTGTTGGTCCACCAAAACGCGCAGGATCTTGCTTTGCGTGCCAAGTGGCATGTCCGCGACTTCGTCAAAATAGATCACGCCGCCGCTGGCCTGTTCCAGCAAACCGGGCTGAATGCCCTGATCTTTGCCCTCTTGGCCGAACAAAACCTCTTCCATGCGTTCAGGTTCCACGCCTGCGCAATTCACGGTGACGAAAGGCGCATCATCACGGTTTGAATTGGCATGGATATAGCGCGCGGCCACTTCTTTGCCCGACCCCGCAGGACCGCGCAGCATAACGCGGCCATTGGACTTGGTGACTTTGTCGAGCTGCGAAATCAACGTGCGGAAAGACGCGCTGTCGCCGATCATCTCTGTGCTTGGCGCATCGCGGCGCTTGAGCGAGTGGTTTTCGCGGCGCAAACGCGATGTTTCCATTGCGCGGCGGATCACCACCAAGAGCTGATCAATGTTGAATGGCTTTTCAATGAAATCATAGGCGCCCTGCTTGATTGCAGCGACGGCAATCTCAATGTTGCCATGTCCCGATATGATCACAACAGGTACGTCAGGATAGTCCTTCTTGACCACCTTCAGGATGTCGATGCCATCCATCGAGCTGTCCTTGAGCCAGATATCAAGGATCATCAAAGCAGGTTGCTCGGATGTCACCTCATTCATGCACTCGTCAGATGTGCCTGCAAGCCGTGTACTAAAGCCTTCGTCTTCCAGAATATCCGAGATTAGCTCTCGGATGTCCCGTTCATCATCTACAATTAGAATGTCGCCCATCATTCTCTCCACCATTTAAGTTTCTTCCGATGCAAGAGCTGCTTCGCCAGCGGCGAGAAGTGGTAAACGCACCACAGCCATCGCCCCTGGGCGCCCTTGCCCATTGATGAGCGGTGCATCGGTTAGAACCAATGATCCGCCATGTTCTTCGATAATTTTTTTTACGATCGGCAGGCCGAGACCCGTGCCCTTGTCGCGTGTCGTTACATAGGGTTCGAACAGCCGTGCGCGATCTTCTGGCAGGCCAATGCCGCTATCTGCGATCTTGATCACGGCATCCGACTTCTCAACGCTCAGTGTCACAGACACTTCGCTCACGAGATCGGCAAGACCGAATTTTTCCGCATAGCTTTCAATCGCTTCCCCAGCGTTTTTGATCAGATTGGTCAAAGCTTGGGAAATCATTGTCGCGTCAAGCTCAACGATCATTTCGCCCTCAGGCAGTGAAATGTCGAAAGAGACATCAGGCTGTCCCGCTTCTTGCAAAATTGCGGCATCGCGCACCAGAGCGATCAGATCATCGCTGCGTCTGTCGGGTTCTGGCATACGCGCGAACTTGCTGAATTCATCTACGATACGGCGCAAATCGCCGGTTTGACGGATGATGACGCCCGTCATTTGTTCAAGTTTTTCAGAGTTTTCGCCCAAAAGCGGGGTAAATTTCCGTTGAATACGCTCCGCCGAGAGTTGGATCGGGGTAAGCGGGTTCTTGATCTCATGCGCAATCCTGCGGGCCACATCGCCCCAAGCGGCCATGCGCTGCGCTGTGACGAGATCGGTCACATCATCAAAGGCCACAACATAGCCCTCTAACGTACCATCCTCGCGTCGGCGGCGGGACATGCGCACCAAGAGATTTTCAAGTTGGCCATCGCGGCTCACCTTGATCTCATCTTGGGCCGTATTCATGTGCCCCTTGCGTAGTTTTTCCAAAAGCGGTCCAAATTCAGGGACAGCAACCGAGAGCGCCACATCTGTTTGCGTTTCATGCCACCCAAGCAGGCGTTCAGCAGAGCGGTTCACAAAAGATACGCGCCCTTCTTCGTCCAAGCCCACAACGCCCGAGGTCACAGAGGTCAGTACCGAGTCAAACATACGGCGGCGGCGTTCGATCTGGCGGTTGTTCTCCAGCATCGTTTCGCGCTGCCCTTTAAGCTGACGCGTCATTTGGTTGAAGTATCGACCCAGCATGGCGATTTCATCATCGCCCTCTTCTTCGAGAACCTGCACATCGAGGTTACCAGACCCAACACGCTGCGCCGCGCCCGCCAAGCGACCCACAGGACGCGACAAACGTTCCGCAAACCAAAGGCCAAGCCAAACAGCGGCCAAGATAAGGATCAGGGCAAAGCCGATGTAAATCAGACCGAACTCGAACAAACGACGTCCGCGTTCGCTCTCTTGTTGTTGATAAAACAGCGCTGTCTCTTGGGTTTCATCGAGCAGTTGCAGGATTTGCCCATCGACCTGACGGCTGACATAGAGGTAGTGATCAACATACCCCGTTAGATTAAGAATGGCGCGGAACTCATTGTTCTGCCAGTCTTCTATGATATGTATGCCGTTGATACGCGCGCTTTCGATTTCGACGGGTGCAAGTTCGTCAAAGTCGAACAGATAAGAGCGATCACCGCGTGTGCGCACCTCGCCCGTGCCATCGACGATAAAGGCTTCGCGCAACCCACGTTGGATTTGCAATTGCCCTTCGCGCAGCACATCACCCAGATTAGCCGTGCCGGCAAACCGCACTTCCGCGCTACGACGGTTTAAGTAGCTGGCTAGGGCCGTGGCATCCTGCTCTAGATCGCGGCGATGTTCGTTTTCGTAGGCTTGCGCAGCTGCGAGCGAGTTTCCGACAACGCGCTGGACACGCTGCGAAAACCACGCCTCCAATCCCATATTGATCGTGAGGCCCGCGAAAATAGCGACTGTGACTGTCGGAATGAGTGCCATCAGCGCGAAAACACCAGTCAAGCGAAGGTGCAATCGTGATCCGGCGGAACGCGCGCGGCGCGCTGCGATCATCTTGGCCACGCGTTGTAGAACCAAGGCGGCGACGACAAGCACATAAACGAGATCAAGAAGAAGCACGAAGCGCAGGCTGGGCGCGCTGACGTTTTGATCCAGCGGACCAAGGACAAGGAATGTCGCTAGAGCCAGCACAGGACCGAGCAAGACAACGCAGAGCGTCACCGCGTTTTGGACCCGTCTTTGACGACGCCAATACGACAGTCGCGTCCACCATGACGCTTTGTTGCGCCGCGCCAAAGACGCGGACGCTGGTCCGTTTACAGGCTGGCTCACGCTCTGCCCTCGATCTATGGGAGCTTTTCGCTCCACCGCCAATTTTTGTGGCTCTCGTTAAGAATCGCGCAAGCGATGTGTTTGGGCCACGTTATGTTGCGGTTTTACATCAATTTGCGTTGCCGTGTCACGCGAATATCGAGGTCTGTGATTTTCTTACGCAAGGTATTGCGGTTTATTCCTAACAAATCAGCACATTTAGCCTGATTGCCACCCGTTGCCTCAAGTGAGATTTCGATCAACGGTTGCTCGAATTCACGCAAAATACGCGCATAAATGCCCGCTGGCGGCAAAGATCCGCCGTGCAAATCGAAATAACGACGCAAATGACGCTCGACAGAAGCAGAGAGTTTTTCGGTCGTCATCTCGCCCGTTAGAACAGGTTCGAGGTCTGGTTGACTTCCCAAAACCATTTCGACCTCAGAGCGGGTAATCGCATCTGTACGCGCTGTCAGGCTAAGGCGGCGCATAGCATTTTCCAATTGGCGCACGTTTCCGGGCCAGCTGTAGTCATGGATCAACTTACCTGCTTCGGCCGAAAGTCCACGCGCTGGTGCACCCTCTGCTTCGGACTTAGCAAGGAAGTGCTGCGCCAGCAGATCGATGTCCTCAACGCGCTCACGCAAGGCCGGCACAGATAGTGTCGCGCCACCAAGGCGATAATAAAGGTCTTGGCGCAGCTCACCGCTTTCCAACTTACCAGCCAAATCAACCAAGGACGTTGCCAAGAAACGCGGCACATGTTCACCGGGCGCATCCATCATGCGCACTAGACGGGCTTGGGCCTCTAGATCGATATCGGCGATTTCTTCAATAAGCAGCGTGCCACCCTTTGCGCGCGCCAAGGCACGCGCTGGACCTTCGATATCTTGCAGATCAGCAGTGCTCATGCTGACGAAAGGTAGCGTGCGACGGTCCGAGAAGTCATGGATCGCGCGCGCAATGGCCGTTTTGCCTGTTCCCGATTCACCGGTAATTAGAACTGGAATATCCGTGTTCATCACACGCGCAATCAGACTATAGAGCGCTTGCATGACCGGCGTTTGACCCACCAAGGGCAGCTCATCCCCAGTTGTGCGTTGATCCGTCGAGGTCGGCGCAGCGGAGCCGTTGTTGCTCGATAATGCACGCGCCGTGCGTTTCATCAGGTCAGGTAGATCAAAAGGTTTGGGCAGGTAATCATAGGCATCGGCCTCATTGGCCTTGATGGCGGTCATGATCGTGTTTTGCGCTGAGATCACGATCACAGGCAGGCCCGGGCGATCCTCATGGATCTTGGGGAGCATTTCCAGACCATTGCCATCGGGCATCATGACGTCTGAAATCACGACATCGCCCCGCCCTTCTGCGACCCAGCGCATCAGCGTGGTCAACGAAGAGGTTGCATGAACCTTACATCCCGCACGCGTGAGCGCTTGGGTGAGCACTGTTCGAATTGTGCGATCATCATCTGCAACGAGAACTGTACCGTCCATTAGTTAGTTTCCTTTTGTTCAATTGCCTCGGCTGGGGCCATTGGGAGTGAAATTCGAAATACTGTGCGCCCTGGCACTGAATCCACGGCGATCCAGCCGCCGTGATCTGAAATAATCTTGGAGACCAGCGCGAGGCCGAGTCCCGTTCCATTTTCGCGTCCCGAAACGAAGGGATCGAAAACATCGTCGGCGAGTTCCGGTGGGAGGCCCGGACCATCGTCGATAATCTCAATTTGAAGGGGCAAGGCACGCCCTGCACCGCTGGCGCGGCGCAAACTGAATGAATGCTCGAAGTATGTGCGCAGCCAAATCGTACCGCCCCCTTCGCCAGCTGCTTCAGATGCGTTTTTGAGCAGGTTCAGAACAACCTGCAAAAGCTGATCATTGTCCGCATAGGCCGCTGGCAGCGAGGGGTCATATTTTTCAATAATGTTCATCTCGGCGCCATAACCGAGCAAAACAGAGCGGCGCGCGCGATCCAGAACATCGTGCAGGTTTACAGCCTTGAGGTCTGGCGCATGAAGATTGCCAAATTGCTCAACCTGCTCGAGCAGTTTTACGATACGGCGCGATTCCTCGACGATCAGATCAGTCAGTTCCAAATCTTCGGGCGTGAGGTTCATCGACAGCAGCTGGGCCGCGCCCGTGATGCCCGCCAAGGGGTTTTTAATTTCATGTGCCAGCATTTCAGCCATACCAATGGCTGATTTAGCGGCAGATTTGACACCTTGGCTTTGGGAAATACGCCCAGCCAATTCACGTGGTGAAATCATAAGCACCATAAAGCCGTCATTGCCCGACAAGGGCGCAATCTGCAGGCTGCATTGCAACGGTGCGCGTTCTCCCGTGCCTACATCGACGTCATTCACAAACAACGGCGATGAATTTTTGCGCGCCCGTGCCAATGCGTCTTCCATCGGGGCATCAACGGCCAACTTGTCCCAGATTGGAGAGCCTCGCAGCGCTTTAACCGAACTGTTGAAGAAGCCCTCTGCCGCGGGATTAAGGTCCGCGATATTGTCGTCTGGGTCGATGAGAACCGTAGCGACGGGGAGCGACATCCAAATTGTTGCATCACTGATCATGCTGCATCTTCCTGAGTTTCTTGAGGGGCCAATGCGCGTGGCAAAAGCGAAATCACATTTTGGGGGTCACGGCTGGTCAAGATTGCTTTGCGCAATGCTTTTTCTGTTTTGGCACCGTCCATGTACCAACCAAGATGTTTGCGCGCGACGCGTCCGCCCAACTCATCGCCGTAGAATTTCAACATTTCTTGATAATGCGAACATACCATTTCGATTAACGCATCGCCGGTTGGAATGTTCGGCGTCGGCAGATCAAAAAGCTCAGCGGCAATCACCGCAAGCGCCCAAGGCTGCCCTTGCGCGCCCCGCCCGATCATGATGCCATCTGCACCGCTGAGGCGCAGTGCCTCGCGTGCTGTGGCGCTATCAACGATGTCGCCATTCGCGATAACTGGTATCTCAACCGCTTCTTTAATCGCGCGGATCGCGGCCCAATCCGCATGTCCTTTGTAGAATTGGCAACGGGTGCGGCCATGTATCGTCATCATTTGAATGCCCGCAGCTTCGGCGCGCACAGCCAACTCACCCGCATTGAGCAAGGCATCATCCCAACCTAGTCGGGTTTTCAACGTGACGGGCACGTCGACCGCGTCAACAACCGCCTCAATCAGGCCGAGCGCATGATCCAAATCTTTGAGCAAGGCAGAACCAGAATACCCGCTCGTGACCTTTTTTGCCGGGCAGCCCATGTTGATGTCTATAATTTGTGCACCATTCGCTGCGGCGATACGTGCGGCCTCCGCCATCCAGTAGGCTTCGCGCCCAGCGATCTGTACCGAGGTTTGCGCCGCGCCAAAGCCGAGCTCGGCCTTTTCGCGCACACCTGGCTTGGCTTGTACCATTTCCTGACTTGCAACCATTTCACTCACAACCAAACCAGCACCAAAAGAACTGACCAAGTTTCGAAACGGCAAATCCGTGATTCCTGCCAAAGGCGCCAGTAAAACTGGTGGCGCGAGGCATGTGGAGCCGATATGGAGCGAGTTCTTCATCCTATAGCCTTACAAAGTGGATTTCCCCGCCTCAATGGAGAGCGCATATAATCCAAGCAACAAACTGCTATCTGCCTAAAATTTAAGCAAATGACGCCGTGATTGCACCTTGGGCACGTCAGAGATAAGACTGCGGCATGAAAAAACAGCCTCAAATCAAACGCATCGGCGCTGTGATCGTCGCCGCTGGGCGCGGAACGCGCGCTGGTGGCCCCTTGCCTAAACAATGGCAACTGCTTGCTGGTCGCTCTGTTGCGCATTGGACCTGCGCGAGATTTACGCAGCGCCGCGATATTTCTGAGGTCATTTTGGTGATTCACCCCGACGATGCTGCGCATGCTGCATCAATAAAGGGCGTTCAGACCTGCAGTGGCGGGAAAAGTCGCGATGCATCGGTGCGCGCGGGCCTTGATGCGCTGAGCGAGAACACCACCCATGTGCTTATCCATGATGTCGCGCGCTGTACGGTGCCAGACGCTGTCATTGATGGTGTGATCGCGGCGCTCGATACGTCAATCGGCGCGGCGCCCGCCTTGCCCGTCAGCGATGCGCTTTGGCGCGGCGCAGATGGACAAGTGACTGGCACACAGGATCGCGCGGGTCTGTTTCGCGCTCAAACACCACAGGGTTTTTTACGCTCCGCGATTCACGCAGCCCACGCCGCCCATATAGGGAGTGCCGCCGACGATGTGGAAGTTGCGCGCGCCGCAGGTCTTGACGTACACATCACCCAAGGCGATGAGGCCAATCTAAAAATAACGACGCCTGCGGATTTCGCCCGCGCAGAGGCGCATTTGGAGCAGACAATGGACGTAAGACTAGGCAACGGTTTTGACGTGCACGCATTTGAAGACGGGGATCACGTCATTCTTTGCGGCGTTCGTATTCCCCACGATAAAGCCCTCAAAGGACATTCGGACGCCGATGTTGCTATGCATGCAGTCACGGATGCCATCTACGGCGCATTGGCAGATGGGGACATCGGCCAGCATTTCCCACCCTCTGATCCGCAATGGAAAGGCGCGGCGAGCGAAATCTTCCTGCGCCATGCGGTTGCTCTCGCAGTTGAGCGCGGCTTTGCGATTTCGAACATCGACTGTACGCTCATTTGCGAGCAACCCAAGATTGGCCCGCATGCCCAAGCGATGCGCTTGAAAATGTCAGAGCTGATGGGGTTGGATTTGGATCGCATCTCGGTCAAAGCGACGACAAGTGAGAAACTTGGATTTACAGGACGCGAGGAAGGCATCGCCGCCCTTGCCAACGCAACATTGGTGAAAACATGAACGCACTTGCCCGCCTGATTGGCACCGTCTTTTACGTCGGCCATATGCGCCCCGCGCCGGGCACATGGGGGTCCTTCGCCGCTTTACCGCTTGCCTACCTACTCTATCAACTCGGTGGGTTTTGGCTGTTCCTTATCGCCACCATCGCGGTTTTCTTTGTAGGCTGGTGGGCCACTATTGAAATGACAAAGGGCGCAGAGGATCACGACCCCTCTGAAATCGTCGTGGATGAGGTCGCAGGGCAATGGATCGCCCTGCTGCCCGTGCTTCATGGTACTTGGATGCTCGATCTCGGTGCGTTGGCGCTGTTGCCGGGTTGGGTTGCGGCCTTTGTGCTGTTCCGTGCCTTCGACATCACCAAACCCTGGCTTGTGGGTTGGGCAGACCGGCGCGACGATGCGCTTGGCGTCATGCTCGACGACGTGATCGCAGGAATTTTCGCAGGGCTTGGCGTTCTCGCTTTGGCGGCTTTGTTTCACTTGGTGATCATGTGAGCCTCGCCAGCGACATTCTTGATCGCGCGCGGCAGATGAATGTGATGATCACGACTGCAGAAAGCTGCACAGGGGGTCTCATCGCCGCCGCCCTGACCGATATCCCAGGCAGCTCGGCCGTTTTTGAGCGCGGTTTTGTGACCTACACAAACGAGGCCAAACAAGAGATGCTTGGCGTCGCCCTTGAGACCTTAGACAGTTTCGGTGCCGTCAGCGAAGAGATAGCGCGCGAAATGGCGGCTGGCGCGCTTGCGCAGTCCAAAGCGCAGATCGCGCTTTCGGTGACAGGCATTGCTGGACCCGGTGGATCGGATTTCAAACCCGAAGGACGCGTTTGTTTTGGGCTGTCTATGAATGGCACAACAACGAGTGAAACCATCGAATTTGGTCCCCTTGGTCGTGAAAATGTCCGCAACGCCGCGCGTGATCATGGGCTTTCACTGATCTACAACCAACTTTTTCATAACGCCTAAAATTTATACAACACCCCTATTTTTTTGATTAAACTTTGCTCAGTTTGCGATTTGCGCAGTTTTTAATCTCTAGTTTTCGCGAATGCACCTTTTTGTGGCAAAGATTGCGCGCCATTCAGTGCGCCAGCAAAATCACTCAAAAGGGAGGCTCTGATGAACGGCGCCGATACAAGTTGGATTATTGTGGCTACGGCTTTGGTCTTGTTTATGACCTTGCCCGGCCTCGCATTGTTTTATGGCGGCCTCGTGCGTGCCCGAAATGTACTCAGTGTCTTCATGCACTGCTACGCAATTGCATGTTTAATGAGCGTTTTATGGTTGGCCTTCGGGTATTCCATCGCCTTTGGTGACGGCGGCCCATATTGGGGTGGTCTCGGAAAATCATTCCTGAATGGCGTCACCACCGAGAGCCTGTCTGGCACCCTGCCCGAGGTTCTGTTCTTTGCCTTCCAGATGACCTTCGCAATCATCACGCCTGCGCTGATCGTTGGCGCATATGTGGAACGCGTTGGCTTTACCTTCGTTCTGCTCTTCTCCGGCCTTTGGATGCTGCTGTGCTACGCGCCAGTCGTGCATTGGATCTGGGGCGGTGGCATGATGGCTGACGGCGGCATCTTTGGTGAAGTCGGCGTGAAAGACTTTGCTGGCGGTATCGTGGTTCACGAAACAGCTGGACTTGCAGCGCTCATCCTCGCGATTTTCCTTGGACCACGGAAAAACCAGAATACACCACCCCACAATCCCGGCTTCGTAATGATCGGCGCGGCGATGCTTTGGGTCGGTTGGTTTGGCTTTAACGGTGGCTCCCAGCTCGCTGCTGATGGCGGCGCGGCAATGGCGATCACTGTGACACATATCTCAGCGGCAACCGCCTCTTTGACATGGGCGCTTTGGGAAAAGATCAAATTCGGCAAATCTTCCCTCGTCGGTATCGTTACAGGCACCATTGCGGGTCTTGCCTCCATCACGCCAGCATCCGGTTTTGTCGGCCCTGTTGAGGCGCTGATCATCGGTGCAGTCGCAGGCATTCTGTGCCAAGAAGCTGTCGTTGTGATCCGTAACCGTCTCAAGATTGATGACACGCTTGACGTCTTCGCAGTGCACGGCATTGGCGGTATCTTCGGCACGATCATGATCGCTGTCTTCGGTGCAGGCGCATGGGCGGCTCAGCTCGGCGGTTTGGCCGTGGTTGGCGCCTACACGATCGTTGTGACAATCGTTCTGATCTTCGTTGTGAAAGCCATCACGCCACTGCGCGTGGATGATGAAACCGAAATCAACGGTCTTGATCTGACAGTCCACGGCGAACGCGCGTACGACATGACTTCCTAAGCACGTCGACATGAAAGTTCTGAAAGGCGGGTCTTAACAGGCCCGCCTTTTTCAATTCCAGAGGGCGACGCGATGATCCATCACGCGCCGCCAAAGCGGCGGCATGAGGGCGATAACCGCCATCATAGGCAGGCTGTACGGGAGCATCGGCATCTGTTCTTCATCCAGTTGCAACGCAGGATACTGGCGCGACGGATGCGTATGATGGT
>NZ_JBDWVM010000233.1:0-3012 GCF_039984035.1 Planktotalea sp.
GTGATTGTTGGTCCGTCTGGCTGCGGTAAATCCACGCTTTTGCGCATGGTGGCGGGGTTGGAAAGCGTATCCGAAGGTGAGATCGCGATTGGCGGCAAAATCGTCAATGATCTTGAACCGATGGACCGAGATATCGCGATGGTGTTCCAAAACTACGCGCTTTACCCTCATATGAGCGTGCGTGACAACATGGGCTATGGCCTGAAAATTGCGAAGGTTCCGAAAGCCGCGATCGAGGCAAAGGTCAACGACGCCGCAAAACTGTTGCAGCTTGAGCCTTACCTTGATCGCCGCCCGCGTGATCTGTCTGGCGGTCAACGACAACGAGTGGCGATGGGCCGTGCGATTGTGCGTGAGCCTGCCGTGTTCTTGTTTGATGAACCATTGTCCAACCTAGATGCAAAGCTGCGCGTGCAAATGCGGCTTGAAATTCGCGACCTCCAAAACCGCCTTGGCATCACGTCATTGTATGTAACCCACGATCAGGTTGAAGCCATGACAATGGCTGACCGAATGATCGTCATGAATGGTGGACGCGCCGAACAAATCGGTACACCGCTTGAAGTTTACGAAACCCCGCAAACGCTTTTTGCCGCGCAGTTCATCGGCAGCCCATCCATGAATGTTTTTGATGCAGTGATCGAGGGAAAGACGTTAAAGGTCGCTGATACCTCAGTTCCGGCACAAACCTCTGCCGTAGGAAAAGTGACAGCTGGCATTCGCCCCGAACACGTCATTGCTGATAAAAATGGCCCCCTTTCGATCACTGTACAGATGGGCGAGCCGCTAGGGGCAAATACGTTGTTGCATGGCCGACTGAACGGAACCAACGAAGCGTTCACACTCAGCCTTCCGGGGGTGCATCATGCGGTCGCGGGCGAAGCGATCCGTTTTTCAGTTGATCCCGCACACTTGCATTTCTTTGACGCTGAAACCGGGCAGCGCATCTAATGCATAGCGACGCAAAACAACGAGGTATACAAGTCTTCGGCCATCGGGGCGCGCGGGGTATCTACCCTGAAAACACAATGGCCGGCTTTCAATATCTATTTGACATTGGCGTCACCGCGGTAGAGTTCGATGTCCAGAACGCGGCCAATCGTTTGACTGTGCTGGCCCATGATCCACACGTGACATTAAACGATGAAGCAGAAATTCGTTTGGTGCGTAAAACTACAGCTGAACAAGTAAAGCAGCTTAAGGTTGGCGCGTTACGTCCTGCTAGCACAGATCACATTCTGTTTCCCGATCAGGCGCGTTTGCCACATGAAAAGGTTCCAACATTTGATGCGTTCTGTGCATGGGCCTCTGACCATGCGCCGATGCTGCTAAACGTTGAGATCAAATCACATGCTTTGAACACTGATCTGTATGATGCGCCCGATGTGATCGTGTCAGACGTGGTTGATATTATTGAACGGCATGATTTGAGTAATCGGTGTGTCATCTCTAGTTTTGATTGGCGTGTACAAGCGGCCTGCGCCAAACGGAATCCCCAAATTAGACGAGGATACCTAACGCTTGAACAGGCACATGGCACCACGATGGAACCAAATGTCATAGATGGTTCCCTTTGGCTTGATGGAGTTTCACTGAACAACCACAATGCCAGCTTGCCACAAGCGATCGCAGATCTCGGTGGCAAAGTATGGTGTCCGTTTTTCAAAGACCTTACGGTCGATGCGCTAAGACAGGCGCAGGACTTAGGTTTGCTTGTTAACGTTTGGACGGTCAATGACATCGTCGATATTGACCGGATGATCGGATTTGGCGTTGACGGAATAATTTCAGACTATCCAGCGCGCGTGCAAAACGCTTTAGCGCGTCACGATGAAGATCTTTCGCAAATCTAGATCTGGGACAGGTTTTTCGAGTGCCTGCCTGACTTAACCCTTCAATTCGCCCTTACTTACGAAACAAAAAATAGGTCGCTTATGCTCCTTATGATCGAACTGGTTGGCGCAGTTGGCTTGTTGTTGTTTGGACTACGACAGGTGCGCAACGGCATGATGCGTGCATTTGGAAGTAGCCTAAAGCGATTGGCCGGGCGAACCGAAGGGCGTGTCGTCCCAACATTCCTAACCGGGCTATTAGTTGCTGTATTGCTTCAAAGCAGCGCGGCCACTGCAATGATTTCAGCGACTTTCGCTGCGCAAGGTGCTATCAGCGCAGCCACTGCATTCATCACAGTTTTGGGCGCCGATGTTGGAACAGCAATCGCGGCCTTAATAGCGTCTCAGGAAATTACGGCGGTTTCACCATTGTTGATTGCGGTCGGTTATTTCGGCGGGCAATCGGCGCGTATTCCGCGCACCATCGGTTTGTACAAATCAACGTTGGGAGTCGGTTTGGTGTTGTTGGGACTGTCCCTTGTCGGCATCACCGCCCTGCGCATCAGCGAGTTAAAAGACTTCGCAACGATCCTTGGGATCTTTGCAAAACAACCTCTTCTTGTTTTGATCCTTGGTGCTGGAATTTCATATCTCGCCCATTCAAGCCTCGCAGTGATCTTACTCACAATCGGGCTTGCACACGCAGGGGTTCTTGATCCGCAGGCTAGTTTGTTCATGGTTCTCGGAGCGAACATCGGCAGTGGCGTGTTGCCGGTTGTCGCTCATCTGCAATCCTCGGCAACAGCGCGAATTCCGCTCATTGCGAACCTTTACGTTCGCCTTGCTGGGGTGACAATTGCGTGGGTGCTAATCATTCTGGTTTGGCCGGTTCCACAGTTCGGCTTCTCCCAAAAAATGCAGCCGCTCCTGTTGCATGTGGTGTTGAACATCGCTGTCGCACTAGTTGGCATCGTCGGTGCTCGTTTATGGGTAGCATTGGCAACTGGGTCCGTGACGGCAGACAAAGAAGACACTGATGAAGTGCATCCAATACATTTGGACCCCAACGCGCATGAAACGCCATCTCGCGCGCTCGCATGCGCCAAGCGCGAAGCGCTGCGCATGGCAGACATTGCCCAAAGCATGGTCCGAAATGTCGGTCCAATTCTGGGTTCCAGTG
>NZ_JBDWVM010000234.1:0-4535 GCF_039984035.1 Planktotalea sp.
CTTTTGATCGTCCGTATCCAGAATGGTAAAGTTGCTTTTGAGGCCGACCAGTTCGGCGTGGCGGCGCAGCAGTTTCACACAGATCGAATGGAAGGTGCCGAGCCAGCGCATCCCTTCCGCTTCATTGCCAAGCATGCTGCCAACGCGGATTTTCATCTCGCGCGCAGCTTTATTCGTAAACGTCACCGCCAGAATTTCGTTTGGACGTGCTTTGCCCGTGTTCATCAGATGTACAATGCGGGTCGTCAAAGCCTTGGTTTTGCCCGTGCCAGCCCCTGCCAACATAAGGACAGGACCATCCAAGGCTTCCACCGCTTCGCGCTGCGCCTCGTTCAACCCATCCAGATAAGGTGTAGGGCGCGCAGAGGTCATTTGCCCCATCGCGCGCTGGCTTAGCGATGCGCCTTCAAAGGCGTCCATTTCGTCAAAACTACTCATATCGCCATATCTAACGCGATTTCTTGCGTTGTAAAAGGGAAGTTCTCGCTCTGTTCTAAATTCTTTGATGGACAAATCATGCTGCACTGCCGCATATGCGCCCATGGACCTGAATAGCAGATTCCCCGCGATTTCTGATCTACGCCGCACTGCCAAGCGGCGCATTCCGCATTTTGTGTGGGAATACCTCGACAGTGCAACCGGCAGCGAGGCGACACAGCGCCGCAATCGCGCAAAGCTGGATGAGGTCTTGATGATGCCCTCGGTGTTGCACGGCGAGATGGTTCCGGACCTTTCTATAGATTTCCTAGGGCAGAAGATGCCACTGCCCTTTGGCATAGCGCCTGTGGGCATGTCTGGTTTGATTTGGCCCGATGCCGAACGCCTCCTGGCGCGCGCGGCGGCCAAGCTCAACATCCCATACACGCTTTCTACGGTTGCCACCCGCACGCCTGAAGATATCGCGCCCGAGTTGGGGGAACACGGCTGGTTCCAGATGTATCCGCCCCGCGATGAAGGCATTCGCCGCGATATGCTGGCGCGCGCCAAGGCGGCAGGTTTTCACACTTTGGTTCTAACGGTTGATGTGCCCGTTGCCAGTCGGCGGGAACGTCAGCTGCGCGGCGGCCTGCAACAGCCACCGAAACTCACACCCCGTTTACTCGCACAGGTCGCGCTGTGTCCTGCTTGGGCGATGGGAACTGCGCGTCTTGGCATGCCGCGCATGCGCTTGATGGACAGCTACATCGATCACGTGAAGGGCGATACAACAGGTTTGAGCAGCACAGCGCATGTGGGCTATCTGCTGCGCACATCACCCGATTGGGAGTATGTCACTTGGCTTCGCGACAACTGGGACGGCAAACTGATCGTCAAAGGCGTTTTAGATGCCAATGATGCGCCCAAGCTGGAAGCGGCTGGCGTTGATGCACTTTGGCTCTCTAATCATGCAGGTCGCCAATTCGATGCGGCCCCCGCCCCGATTGAGGTGCTGCCAAAGATACGTGCAGCAACGCCGTTGCCTCTGATCTTCGACAGTGGAATCGAAGGCGGTCTCGATATTTTGCGCGCGCTCGCGCTTGGTGCGGACTTCGTAATGATGGGCCGCGCATGGCATTATGCGCTCGGCGCGCTCGCAGAAGACGGCCCCGAACATCTTGCAACAATGTTAGCGTCAGACATTAGCGCAAACATGGGACAAATCGGGGCAAAATCACTCGAACACCTTTCACAATCGCTCTACGTACCTTAAAGGCACTGCCAATTTGGTATACAAACTTTACCACTAGCGGGATGCACCACTTGTATCCCTGACTTCAAAGCCAGACAGCAAGGATCGCTGCCATGACTGAATTTCGTAAAATCCTGATCGCCAACCGCGGTGAGATCGCTATCCGTATTATGCGGGCGGCCAATGAGATGGGTAAAAAGACCGTCGCCGTTTATGCGGAAGAAGACAAACTCGGCTTGCACCGCTTTAAAGCGGATGAAGCCTATCGCATTGGCGCAGGCATGGGGCCTGTTGCGGCCTATCTGTCGATTGACGAAATCATTCGCGTGGCAAAGGAATGCGGCGCAGACGCTATTCACCCTGGTTACGGTCTGCTGTCCGAGAACCCCGAATTCGTAGACGCCTGCGAAGCCAACGGCATCACCTTCATCGGTCCAAAGGCTGCAACTATGCGCGCGTTGGGCGACAAAGCCTCTGCCCGTCAAGTTGCGATTGAAGCAGGCGTTCCAGTTATCCCAGCGACTGACGTGCTTGGCGATGACATGGAAGCGATCAAGAAAGAAGCCGGCGAAGTTGGCTATCCTTTGATGCTCAAAGCGTCATGGGGCGGCGGTGGTCGCGGTATGCGCCCGATCCATTCTGAAGATGAAGTCGAAGAAAAGGTACTTGAGGGTCGCCGCGAAGCCGAAGCTGCCTTTGGCAATGGCGAGGGCTATCTTGAGAAGATGATCACCCGCGCGCGTCACGTTGAGGTTCAGATCCTCGGGGATACGCACGGTGGCATGTACCACCTGTTCGAGCGGGATTGCTCCGTTCAGCGCCGTAACCAGAAAGTGGTTGAACGTGCCCCTGCGCCTTACTTGAGCGAAGAGCAGCGCGACGAAATTTGTGCGCTTGGCCGCAAGATTTGTGCGCATGTGAATTATGAGTGCGCCGGTACTGTTGAATTCCTGATGGATATGGAAACCGGCAAGTTCTACTTCATCGAAGTGAACCCACGTGTTCAAGTAGAACACACGGTGACAGAAGAAGTCACTGGCATTGATATTGTGCAAGCACAGATCAAGATCGCGGAAGGCAAGAGCATTGCTGACGCGACAGGCAAAGCGTCCCAAGATGAAATCCGCCTGAATGGTCATGCGTTGCAGACACGGATCACGACGGAAGATCCACAGAACAACTTCATCCCAGATTACGGCCGTATCACTGCGTATCGCTCAGCGACAGGCATGGGTATCCGCTTGGATGGCGGCACCGCATACTCTGGCGGCGTGATCACACGTTACTACGATAGCCTTTTGGTAAAAGTGACGGCACATGCGCAGACACCCGAAGCGGCGATTGCCCGTATGGACCGTGCATTGCGCGAATTCCGTATTCGCGGTGTCAGCACCAACATCGCGTTTGTTGAGAACCTGCTGAAGCACCCGACGTTCCTCAGCAATGAGTACACAACGACCTTCATCGACAACACGCCGAACCTGTTTGATTTCTCCAAACGCCGTGACCGCGCGACGAAGATTTTGACCTATATCGCGGATATCACCGTGAACGGGCATCCTGAGACAACGGATCGTCCTGAGCCTTCTGCGGATGTTAAAACACCGACGCCGCCAGCGGCGCGCACGTCCGAGACGCCTTACGGCACCAAGAACTTGCTCGATGACAAAGGTCCGCAGGCGGTTGCCGATTGGATGTCCGAGCAGAAGCAGCTTTTGCTGACCGACACAACGATGCGCGATGGGCACCAATCCTTGCTCGCCACGCGCATGCGTTCCATCGATATGATCAAAGCGGCCCCTGCTTATGCAAGCAACCTGTCGCCATTGTTCTCGGTTGAGTGCTGGGGCGGCGCGACGTTTGATGTGGCTTACCGCTTCTTGCAGGAATGCCCATGGCAGCGTCTGCGCGATCTGCGTGCTGCTATGCCGAACGTCATGACGCAAATGTTGCTGCGCGCCTCTAATGGCGTGGGCTACACGAACTACCCTGACAACGTGGTGCAGGAATTTGTGCGCCAAGCGGCTGAAACCGGCGTTGATGTTTTCCGCGTGTTTGACAGTCTCAACTGGGTGGAAAACATGCGCGTTGCGATGGATGCGGTCATTGAGGCGAACAAGGTTTGCGAAGGTACGATCTGCTACACAGGCGATATCTTGGACCCGAACCGCGCGAAATATGACCTCAACTACTATGTCGCGATGGGTAAAGACCTAAAGGCCGCGGGCGCGCATGTGCTCGGCCTGAAGGATATGGCAGGTCTGCTGAAACCCGCTTCTGCCAGCGTCTTGGTCAAAGCGTTGAAGGAAGAGGTTGGCCTGCCGATCCACTTCCACACGCATGATACGTCTGGCATTGCAGGCGCGACAATCCTTGCGGCCTCCGAAGCGGGTGTCGATGCGGTTGATGCGGCCATGGATGCCTTCTCTGGCGGCACGTCTCAGCCATGCCTCGGCTCTGTCGTAGAAGCGCTGCGTCACACCGAGCGCGACACAGGTCTTGATATCGAAGCGATCCGCGAGATGTCTGATTATTGGGAGCACGTACGCGCACAATATGTGGCGTTTGAAAGCGGTCTCGCAGCGCCTGCCTCCGAAGTTTACCTGCACGAAATGCCCGGTGGTCAGTTCACCAACCTCAAAGCGCAAGCGCGTTCCTTGGGGCTGGAAGAGCGTTGGCCAGAGGTCGCTCGCACCTATGCGGATGTGAACCAGATGTTTGGTGACATCGTCAAAGTGACGCCGTCCTCCAAAGTGGTTGGCGATATGGCGTTGATGATGGTCTCGCAGGGTCTGACGCGTCATGAAGTGGAAGATGCGGACACTGATGTGGCCTTCCCTGACTCTGTGATCGACATGATGCGCGG
>NZ_JBDWVM010000235.1:0-14324 GCF_039984035.1 Planktotalea sp.
AGCTTGCCATGATCCGGCGTGCGCGAAGCCGCAGTTAGAATTGGCAAAAGCTCTTCGCGCGTAGGAACGGGAAGTTGCAGAGTTTTCGCAGGGCGCGACCGACGGTTTAGCAAAAACTCCAGCGCAGCAACATTCTGTTCGGGCACGATCATCTCCTTTGGGTTGCTGGCTACATCAGCATTCGGCGCGTGTGTTTCAACCACAAATCGCGATTAATTCCCCAAAGCATCCCGCATTTTAGCGATCTCTGAACTGACGAACCTTTGATGTGCTTCGCCCGGTTGTCGCTGAAGATAAAGGTCAGCCAACGGATCAGGCGCTTTGATCTGACTGCCGCTCATTTCTTCCAAGACAGCATGGCCACAGAATGGCACATAGACCTCGGAATAACCGCCCTCATGCGCCATCATCAGGCGCCCTTCACAAACATCGTCCGCCAAAACCATGACTCGTTTGGTCATTTCCCGAAACGTATCAACCGTCGCCATCATCCGGCCCAGTGGATCAATAACCGTCGCATCGAAACCACAGGCGACGATGATTACGTCGGGCTGATACGCGCGCAATTGTGGCAAAACGATTTGATCCATCGCTTCTAGGTAGCTCAGATGCCCTGCACCTGTGGGCAGAGGGATGTTCAGGTTGAACCCTTCGCCTTCGCCTGCACCGCGATCCGCAAACGCGCCAGTGTTCAGCGGGAAATTGTTTTCTTGATGCATCGAAATCGTCAGCACATCCGCCCGCTCATAAAAGATTGCCTCGGTCCCATTGCCATGATGCACATCCCAATCAAGCACAGCGACACGCTTTGCCAGACCATCCGCAAACCCCGCTTCTATCGCGATGGCGATATTCGCCATCAGGCAAAAGCCCATCGGCTGATCCGCCGTGCAATGATGACCAGGGGGGCGCGAAAGCGAATACGCGTTTTTAACGTCGCCTTTGAGCACCGCCTGCAGTGCGGCCTTGGCCAGCCCAGCAGATTGAGCCGCGATTTCAAAACCACCCGGCCCGAAAGGACAACGCAGGCCAATCTCGCCGCCGCCCGCATCAGACATTGCTTTGAACTGGTCAAGAAAATTCGCTGGATGAACACGCAAAAGGTCGCGCTGGGTCGCAGGTTCGCTCCCACGCATGTCCAACTCGCCCGATAAGTCTGTCATATCCAACAGGTTCTTCATGCGCCGTTTGCTTTCCGGACTTTCCGGCAAACCGCCATTCACCATCGGCTGAACCAAACCGCCTACAGGCAACATGCCAGCGTAATTGCCACCACTGTGCCAGAAGCAACTCTCGTCCCAGAAAAAACCCGTTCGCATCACTGCCTCCTAATTGACTGATCTAAGTCACGTCTCATCATTGTGGTTCGGCCGAATTTGATAAACGCCTTCGGGAAGATCAAGCGCCGCAGCGAGATCGCGCAACTGCTCAATGCTCAGCACAACTTTTTGTGCTTGGCCATCTCTGGGATTAAACTGCTCAAGTGTGATGCATTCGCTGAACGCGTTGATCACCACATCTTCTTGCAAAGGGGTTTTTCCTTCATCAACCAATGTGATCAAGGTCGAGTCGAATTCGTGTTCTATGCTAAACATACCATCAGCTTAGAACCACGACCCAAAACGAGCAACTTACATTTGTGCAGCACTACCCCCGCAAATTCGTGACTGGTATAAACTCAATCAAATGCCTATCTTTGGTGCTAAATACGACCCACAGGCACCCTATGCACATGAACATTCGTAACCTTGCTCTTTCACTTAGCCTTTTGACCTTGTCTGCGTGTGGGTTTGTCTCAATCGACAGCCCTCAACCAACACCAGCCGAACCCGCGGTTGAAACACCGAATGTAGGAACATCGCTCAGGGCTGAGCGCGCCGCGCGCCAGTTTGTGAGCGTCGTTGAAACCGTAGAACCCGTCGCAGAGGCGGAATGCCGCGCGCGCACCACGGGCATGAATTGTGACTTCAATATCGTTGTCGATGATCGTCTTAATCAACCGCCAAACGCATTCCAAACCTTGGACAAATCTGGCCGCCCGGTTCTGGCCTTCAACATCCCGTTAATTGCGACCGTTCGTAACTCGGATGAGCTCGCCTTTGTCATGGGCCATGAAGCGGCGCACCATATTCAAGCACACATCGCACGCCAACAGCGCAATGCCACTGCGGGCGCAGTGATCTTTGGCAGCATCGCAGCCATCACTGGCGCTGGTGAGGCTGGCGTTCAATCCGCCCAAAAGGCCGGCGCGAGCCTCGGTGCGCGCACCTATTCCAAAGATTTTGAACTGGAGGCAGATCAGCTTGGCACTATCATCGCACATAAAGCGGGCTATGATCCTGTGCGCGGCGCTGCCTTCTTCACCCGCCTTGCTGATCCGGGCAATACCTTCCTCGGCACGCACCCGCCCAACGCCGCGCGCATTGATATCGTCCGACAAACCGCAGCGACGCTTCAGTAGTGTTTCAAATCGCTCATGTGATCACGGATCGTAGTTCAAAATACGCGGTCAGCGGCGCACCTGCGCGCAGCAAAGCTGAGGCATTGGCGCTCTTGAAGGAGCTCAAGCGCAACAAACGATTTGCCAAGGCCACACATAACACATGGGCGCTTTTGTGCTCTGATGGCAGCCCGATCAAAAACGATGACGGCGAAAGCGGCGCAGGCGCGATTATCCTACGCATGCTCGAGCGCGCAGAGCTCAAAGATCACCTCGTTATTGTGACCCGCTGGTACGGCGGAACACAATTAGGCGGTGATAGATTCCGCCGTGTGCAAGACTGCGTAAATGCCTATTTAGAAGAAGCGCCTGATCTAGACTCACCCTCAAGCGAATGATCCAATCAACTTCGCAAAAAGTGGCCGTTTCTACCTAACGTCGCACGTCTGCTTGCATTGACAAAAAGTGCCCTTCGTTCTCTGCTGCAGAAAAGTTTGGGAGAACACACAATGCTTGGACAAATGATGCAGGGGCCGCTGCTGATTTCATCACTAATCGATCATGCTGGTCGCTACCACGGCGATACCGAAATCACTTCGGTAAACACCGACGGCACGTTAGAGCGGGCTGATTGGCGCACTGTCCAAACCAATTCCAAAAAGCTCGCAAGTGCGCTTACAAAGATGGGTCTGCAGTCATCCGCTCGCTGTGCAACCATTGCTTGGAACAACCGTCGTCATTTAGAAATCTATTTTGGCGTTTCTGGCGGACAATTCGTATGCCACACGATCAACCCGCGTCTCTTCCCTGAGCAACTTGTTTACATTGTGAACCATGCCGAAGATGAAGTGCTCTTCATTGACGCTACTTTCCTTCCGCTCGCCGCAGCCCTGAAGGACAAAATGCCAACGCTGAAGGCCATCGTTCTGATGGGTCCACGCGATGAAGCTGCGTTGGAAAGTGTTCCTGAGCTTCAATTCTATGACGAATTCATCGAAACGGGCGATGACGATTACGAGTGGCCGACGTTTGACGAAAATTCCGCATCAAGCCTGTGCTACACGTCAGGCACCACCGGCAATCCAAAGGGCGCGCTTTATTCACATCGCTCAACCGTTTTGCACAGCTTTGCAGCGGCGCTTCCTGATTGCCTAGGTTTCTCAGCGACGGACATCATGATGCCAGTCGTTCCGATGTTCCACGTCAACGCATGGGGCACGCCCTATGCAGCGGCAATGGTTGGCGCGCGCATGGTGATGCCGGGTCCGGGTCTTGATGGTCCAAGCCTGCTCAAGCTGATCGACGAAGAAAAGGTCAACATCGCTCTGGGTGTTCCGACAATTTGGCAAGGTCTGCTCGCCGCTACGAAAGCTGCAGGCAGCACATTGGAAACGCTTGAACGCACGGTCGTCGGCGGCTCTGCTTGCCCACCCATCATGATCGACACCTTCCGTGATGAATACAACGTCGATGTTGTACACGCATGGGGCATGACAGAGATGAGCCCGCTGGGAACATCCAACAAACCGCTCGCTAAGCACGCGGCATGGTCCAAGGAAGATCAAAACAAACTTCGCGAAAACCAAGGTCGCCCACCCTACGGGATGGATTTGCGCATTGTAGATGAAGACGGCAACGTTCTCCCCCATGACGGCGAAGCGCAGGGTGATCTTCTGGTGCGTGGCCCTTGGGTGATCTCCGGTTATTTCCGACCTGAAAAGCAGGAAGAGCTGCGTGATGGCTGGTTTGACACGGGCGATGTTGCCAAGATTGATCCCGATGGGTTCATGACGATTTGCGATCGTTCCAAAGACATCATCAAATCTGGTGGTGAATGGATCAGTTCTGTTGAGTTGGAGAATATCGCGGTTGCGCATCCCGATTTGACCGAAGCCGCGGTGATTGGCGCGGCCCATGCAAAATGGGATGAACGTCCGATCCTTGTCGCGGTAAAGGCGGAAGGCACCGATCCAAGCGTTGAGGAGCTAATCGCCTTCTTCGATGGCAAAATTGCGAGCTGGCAGAAACCGGATACGGTTGTCTTTACCGACGCGCTGCCCCGCAATGCGACAGGCAAAATTCTCAAGCGCAATCTGCGCGACGAGTTTGGCCAAGTCTTGATGAAGTAATGGAAAGCGAGCGTGCCTTTGGCGGTGCAAAGATCATTTTGCATTGCGACGGTGCGCTCGTGACCCATTTGCGCGACGACATTCCCAGCATCCCCTTTCCGAATATGTGGGATCTCCCTGGCGGTGGCGCCGAAGGGAGCGAAACACCAAAAGGCTGCGCGCTGCGAGAGACCTTCGAAGAATACGGGCTAAAGATCGAACCCAAACGTATCAATTGGGGGAGACGCTATGCCAGCCTTCTGCGTCCAAACACCGACAATTGGTTCTTTGCTGCGCCTATTACACCCGAAGACATCGCAAATATCGTGTTTGGTGAAGAAGGGCAGTATTGGCAGATGATGTCGTTTGAGAGCTACATCACCCACCAAAACGCAGTGCCGCACCTACAATCGCAAGTACGTGATTTTCTAGCCGAGGAAATCTGACACATCACGCGAACGCAAAGCATCGCTTGCGTGCGCAATCGCTTCTTCTTCGCTCATGAAGGTTGGGTCAAAGGCAAATGCCGTTTTGACGGTGTTCACCACCTCTGCGCGCCAACCAGCGCGAGTTTGCTCTGTGACGATCTCAAACTGATGACCTTCGACGGTGATTTGTTTGTTTGTGCTCATTCTGGGCCGCTCCTGTATGTTGCGCCCACCTAACCTAAAATTCTATTGGCTCGCAAGGAAACCACCCGTCTCTTCAAATGTCACGCCAGACGGGGCACGATGGGTAAGGGTCACTGTGCCGACGGCCTCTTGCCCATCAGGTCCAGCAATTAGCCCCTCAAAGGTGCCAGTCGCTGGGTTCCAGAGGATCTGCCCATTCACAATCTGACCGCCAGCTGTGACGCCAGAAAATCCACCTGCATCGGTGAGATCAGTTTCTTCCAACAAGATAGTGCTCAAGGGGTTCACCACATCCGCAACATTGTCGGCGCGCTGACGAAAAACACGGTTGGTGATCCGCCCGGACACTTTTGCATTTTCGAAATCAACATCAATTTGAGCATTTCCATTGATGCGCCGCGTGGAGGTAAAGCCGGCATAGTCACCTATGAATTGCGCGTCTCCTTTCAGCGGCATATCAGTTTCGCCGGTTCGTGCGTAACTCGCGAACGTGGTCAAACTACCCACGTTGCGCCCAGAATAGACGATGATTTCACTGCCCTGCCCTTGGCCAAAATACGCATTATGAAGCCCAGCCGCATCGCGCATCGCCAGCATGTCGCCATAGTCCGCTGTTGGGAACCTAGCCATTTGTGCATTCAGGCTTGGCGTCATCAAGGTAAAGACTCCCGTAGATGCATCAAAGCTCACGTCATCAACACCGCCACTATAACCGCCAGACGTGGACAAGGTGCGCACGACCTCTTCGCTGTCCTCTGGCACATCTGTGTCGCAAGAAGAAATGCAATAGGTCGGCGCCGTAGCCTCACCGCTCGAACAAGCAGAGAGGGACAGGCAGAGAAGGATCAATAAGGATATTCGCGCAAGCATAGTTAAGCATTACGCAGCGATGGTTATCAAATCCTTAAAGACTAGCGATCAAGCACACCCCAAAGGTCGTATTCACCCGCCTCATCCACTGTCACGCTGACAATATCGCCCACGGACAGGTTCTCGAACCCCTCATCAATGAACAAGTTGCCATCGATCTCTGGTGCATCCGCTTTTGTTCGGCATGTGGCGGCATCTTCATCGATCTCATCCACGATGACATCCATGCGCGTGCCGACTTTCGCCTCAAGCTTCGCTTCGGAAATGGCTTGTGCCTTTTCCATAAAGCGATCCCAGCGTTCTTGTTTGACTTCGCTCGGAACATGATCTGGCAAGGCATTGCTGCGCGCGCCATCGACGTTCTCGTATTGGAAGCATCCAACGCGATCCAATTGCGCTTCGTCCATCCAATCAAGCAGAGTTTGGAACTCTTCTTCTGTCTCGCCTGGATAGCCAACGATGAACGTAGAGCGCAGAGTAATATCAGGACATTGCGCACGCCATGCTGCGATCTCGTCCAGCGTTTTTGCCCCAGCCGCAGGGCGCGCCATGCGTTTGAGTACATCGGGATGCGCATGTTGGAACGGGATATCTAGATAGGGCAAAATCCCATTTTCCGGATCAGCCATCAGCGGGATCAATTCACGCACGGATGGATAGGGATAGACATAATGCAAACGCACCCATGCGCCGAGCTTGCCCATTTCGCGGGACAGATCAGTGATGTGGCTGCGCACCTCCCCATCTTTCCACGGGTTCACGTCGTATTTGCGATCCAAACCATAGGCAGAGGTATCCTGTGAAATCACCAGCAGTTCTTTCACACCATTCTCAACAAGCTTCTCCGCCTCGCGCAGAACCGCGTGGGCAGGGCGCGAGGCAAGGCGGCCGCGCATGTCGGGGATGATGCAGAACTTGCACTTGTGGTTACAGCCCTCTGAAATCTTCAGATAGCTATAATGCCGCGGCGTGAGCGACACGCCAGACGCGGGTAGCAAATCCACAAAGGGATCAGGCGATGGCGGCACCGCGCTATGCACCGCATCCAGTACCTGTTCATATTGATGCGGGCCAGTCACTGCCAGAATGTTCGGGTGATGCTCGCGGATGTAATCCGGCTCGGCGCCAAGACACCCGGTCACGATCACTTTGCCATTTTCTTGCAGCGCTTCGCCAATCGCATCGAGGCTCTCGGCCTTCGCGCTATCAAGGAACCCACAGGTATTCACCACAACCGCATCCGCGCCATTATAATCGGGCGAAATGCCATACCCCTCAGCACGCAGACGCGTCAGGATGCGCTCACTATCGACAAGCGCTTTGGGACACCCAAGGCTAACCATACCGATACGGGGCTGGCCGGGGCGGGCTGCGTCGGGCAATTTCGCGCTTGGCGCGAGATCAGGGCGAAGGGAAGGTGGGTTCTGTGTCATGGCGCGCTCTATACGGGTTCGCGCGGCTTAAGAGAAGCATTACTACATCAGCGATCTATCGCTACTTCGTCGCAGCACCCTCGACTTTAGTTGCGGCCCACTAGCTGTAAGCATAGAATCACCGAAAAATGGCGGAGCAGCCGAATGCGTTTCTTAATTCGATTAATCGTAATCGTCCTTGTGGCGGTTGTTTTGGCCATTGTTGGTCTCATGATGCTACCCGGTGATAAAATCGCCAGCGTTGCGGCTACTCAGCTGAGCAAACAAACAGGGCGCGAGGTCAGCATCAGTCCTGACACCTCGATCAGCTTTTATCCCACGCTTGGCGTTACAACCGGCCCTGCGAGCATTGGAACCGCTGATTGGGCGAAGAACGGACCACTGTTCACGTCAGATGGCCTTACGATTGGGGTGAACGTTCCTGCGCTGATCACCGGCACGATCAAAGTGACCAAGCTAGAAGCCAAAAGCCCCCGCGTTATCCTAGAGCGCGCTGCCGATGGACGCGCAAATTGGGAATTTTCGCCAAGCGCCGAAGCTACCATTGAAGATCAAACCACGGTCGCAACCGAAACTACCGATGCTGACGGCGATCAGAGCTTCGACCTCTCGCTCGCACGTGCGCTCATCACCGATGCATCACTGCGCTACATTGATCACGCTGCAGGTACGGATCAATCATTTGAAGACATCGACCTTGATCTGCGGTGGCCCGATCTGGGCGGCGCTGCTGATGTAATTCTTGGCGCAACGCCATTCGGCGAACGGGTCGAGCTGGACGCAACAATCGCCAATATTATGGGCCTGACCAAGGGCGAACAATCCGCTCTGAGCGGTACGCTCGTTGCAGCGGATGCATCGATCAAGTTCGAAGGCGTTGCATCCATCAAGCCTGAAGCAGCGATGCAACTTACGGGTTCGATCCCGAACGCCGGCGCTTTCCTTAACGCGCTGGGCCAAGACCCTGCCGCGCTCGGCCTTGCCGCTGATTTCGACCCTAACGTGTCTATTGATAGTCAAGTCAGCTTTGATGGCACCCGCCTTGCCTTGCGCCAAATGACGCTTGGCTTGAACGACAGCACGATCAATGGCGACGCAGACATCGTGCTTGCCTTGGGCGAGCCGCAAGTGACTGCAAAGCTCAACGCGGATGTGAAAAACGCAGGCCAATTGATGCGCATGGTTGGACAAGCGCCCGAGGGTTTTGGCCTGAACCAAGCGTTTGACCCCAATCTTTCCAGTGCGATCACCCTTTCCACCAGTGGCGCAAACGTCAGTGCCAAGTTGAGTGATTTGAACATCACGCTAGAGGACGCGCAGATCGCGGGTCAGGCGGATATCGCATTGCAAAACAACGTCCCTAATGTCGCGGCCACTCTTTCGGTAAATATGCCGAATGCGGGGCGTACCGCAGCCCTTCTTGGACAGCCGCTTAACAACTTTGGCCTCTCGTCGAACGCCGCTCCGGCAGTGAAAACAAACGTTTCTGCTTCCGTCAAAGGCACTAATATCAATGCCCAACTTCGCGATCTTGCTGCCTCTCTCGGCGGAGCCGCTGTGACGGGTGCAATTGATCTGACCCTTGCAGGCAGCACGCCAAATGTCTCTGGCAACATCAACGCCAATATACCGAGCACCGCCAATCTGATGAGCGCCTTGGGACAAAGTGCGCCAAGCATTCCAAAAGGCTTCGGTCAGGCGATCAAGGCAAGCACGAGCCTGTCGTTCAAGTCTGATCAACTCGATCTTTCCGGTCTCAACGTGACACTCGATCAAAACACGCTGAGCGGCGGTGTGTCTGTCAACCTTGGCAGCAGTGTGCCAAACATCACCGCTAATTTGCAAGCCGGCGCACTGGATTTCAGCGCGCTCGCACCTGCAGATAGCGAGTCTTCTTCAAGCAGCTCATCCAGCAGCACAGGTTGGTCAAAGGATCGCATCGATGCCAGCGCATTGGGTCTGATCAACGGCAACATTTCCCTAAAAGCAAGCTCCATTGATCTTGGCCTTATGCAACTGAGCAACGCCAATCTTGGCGTAGCCATCGATCGCTCACGGGCCGTTGTGTCTATCAACAACCTAAATGCCTATGAGGGTAGCTTTGCTGGACAACTTGTCGCCAACAATCGAAATGGTTTGTCAGTCGCAGGCGATCTGAAAGCAAACTCTGTCGCCTTGAACCCATTGCTTGTCGCCTTTGCTGAGATCGACAAAATTGCGGGGGACGCCAGCTTTAATCTCGATTTCTTAGGCTCTGGTGCCTCGGTTGATGCGATTATGAGATCTCTTTCTGGTAGCCTCGGGTTATCGATCCCAAGCGGGACAATTGCAGGCATCGATCTGGAGGGGTTGATCAATCAGGGCAACGCCAACGCCAGCTTAACCAAGTTCGAAAACATGAGTGCGACAGGCGTTATCAGCGGTGGCAATTTGCAAAGCAATGATCTGACCGTCACAACGGGCCGCGTGAATGCCAAGGGTGAAGGCTATGTCAATCTTGGTGCGCAAACGATTGACTACCTCGTGACACCCATTGCCAAAGAAGTCGGCAGTCAGGACCGCATCGACATTCCTATCCGCATCAAAGGACCATGGTCTTCCCCAGCGATCCGCCCCGATCTTGAAGCTGCTTTGAACCTCGAAAACGAGCGCAAGAAGCTGGAAGAACAGGCACGTCAAGAAGTCGAGCGTCAGAAAGAAAAACTGCGCGAACAAGCCGAGGCTGAAGCCGCTAAGCTGGAAGAAAAAGCGCGCGCCAAAGTTGAAGAAGCCGCCAAAAAGGCCGCTGAGAAAGCTGCGGCCAAGTTGAAGCTGGATGCGACAAAGCAAAAGCAGATCGAAGATGCGGCCAAGAAAGCCCTAGAGGACAAACTTGGCAGCGGCTTGAAAAACCTACTCGGCGGCAACTGATCCAGTTTTGACAGTGGGGTAAAGATCCGACATCAGCTTGGATCGCCCGCTGTCTTGCATCAGCCGCACATGGCGGCGACGCAGCTGCCGTGGTTCTGCAACGCCGACTGAATGGGCGATGGTTTCGACCTCTTTGATGATGCTCTTGGCATAGCGCGCCACGCGTTTGTATTTATCTTCGACCACAAGCCCTTTCTGGAAGCGTCGATCATGGGTGGTGATACCGGTTGGGCAGGTGTTCTTGTTACACTTGAGCGCCTGAATGCAGCCGAGCGAGAACATAAAGCCCCGCGCGGATGTGATGAAATCGGCCCCAGCGGCCAAAGCCCAGGCAATATCACCGGGGTTCACGAGCTTTCCGCTCGCGACGATGCGCACACGATCACGCAGGCCAGCCGCATCGCGCATATCTACCACCAATGGCAGCGCTTCGCGGATCGACATACCGACCAAATCAATCAAAGGCATCGGCGCAGCACCTGTCCCACCTTCACCGCCATCTATCGTGATGAAGTCGGGGGCGCTGTCACTGCCGCGCGCTGAAATTTCGTCGAAAAGACCTTGAATGCCTGCCTCACTACCGACAACGGTTTTTATCCCAACAGGTTTACCAGTCACGTCACGAATATGACCAATGAAATCGAGAAGATCGCCCCAATCATCAACTTCCAAGTGGCGGTTTGGCGAAAGACTATCACTGCCCTCACGAATCCCCCTGATTTTCGCAATTTCCGCCGTCACTTTCGACGCAGGAAGAATGCCGCCTTTGCCCGGCTTCGCGCCTTGAGCAAGCTTAAGTTCGAACATCCGAACATTTTCATGCGCAGCCGCTTCTTTCAGCTTAGCATCACTTAGCGTTCCATCCTCGTGACGCACACCATACTTGGCAGTGCCAATCTGAAACACCACATCACAGCCGCCTTCCAGATGGAACGGACTCAATCCGCCCTCGCCCGTGTTGAGCCAAACGCCAGCTTCTTTCGCACCTCGACTAAGCGCCTGAACAGCGGGCTTGGAAATCGCGCCGAAACTCATGCCTGACACGTTGAAAAAGCTCTTGGCCATGAACGGCGTTCGCGTATTTGCTCCGATTACCAACGCCTCGCTCGCGGCGAATTGATCATCGAGCGGCGGAAAGGCTGCATTTACAAAAATAGGAGTGCCCGTGACGTTCAAATTGCGGGTCGATCCGAAGGCGACAGTGTTGCCATGCCCCTCTCCCGCACGTTTGACCCATTCACGCTGGGCACGGTTAAACGGTAACTCCTCTCGGTCCATCGCAAAGAAGTATTGGCGAAAGAACTCACCCAAAGTGGAGAACAAATGACGGAACCGGCCAATCACGGGATAGTTGCGTCGAATGGCATCTTCGGTTTGTAGCCTGTCGAGAACAAAAACAATCAACGCAATCAGAACGATAACGCCAATCACAAAGGCGAATAAGATCGCTAAGGTCTCCAAGACATTCATTGCAAAACCCACTTTAGCTACTCCCGATTTGTTTGGCTTTTCGCGAGAGTGTGCAATTCGCCCCGTCATCGCAAGCCCATCTACAAAGATGTGACCCCGCTTTACCCAAAGGCAAAACTAAGTGGTGTTGAATTGATTTACTCTAGGTCATGTCAAAGCTCTCAGAATCGTGTTAAAGTTGAAGGACATTCGTGTTCGGGGGGGCACTTCATATGACTGTTGACCAATTTATTATTGGAACAGGTACTGACGACACCTTGGAAGGTGACATCGGCGTTGACCTTATTCTTGGCGACGAAGGAAACGACGTTCTACTTGGCCATGACGGCGGCGACGTCATTGATGGCGAAGCAGGAAATGACCAACTGTTTGGCGGCGACGGCGACGACCTCTTGAAAGGCGAAGGCGGCGACGACACAATATATGGCGGTACCGGCGATGATACGATTGAGGGAGGCCTCGGTCGCGACGTTCTTTTGGGCGGCGAAAACAACGACCTGATCAAGGGCGTCGACGGCAATGACACCATCGACGGTGAAACAGGCAACGACACACTGCTTGGCGGTGACAACGACGACCTCATAAAGGGCGGCCTTGGCGACGATTCCATTTTCGCTGGCAGCGATGACGACACTGTGCGCGCCGGTGAAGGAAACGACACCGTCTATGGTGGCAATGGTGACGATCTCATCCTCGGTGGAAAGGGCAACGACGTCCTACAAGCGGGCGAAGGCAGCGACACTGTATTTGGCCAAGAAGGTGATGACACTTTGGGCGGCGAGGCTGGCAGCGATTTGATCAGAGGCGGCGATGGCGCAGACTGGCTGGTCGGCGATGCGGGAGATGACACCTTGAAGGGTGAAAATGACGATGACTTGCTAGAGGGCAACGAAGGTCAGGATTATCTTGTCGGTGGCAGCGGCAATGACACACTGCTCGGTGGCGAAGACGACGACCTGATCAAAGGCGGCACCGGCAATGACACGATTGACGGCGAAGCTGGCGACGACACACTGTTTGGCGATGACAACGACGACCTCATAAAGGGTGGCCTTGGCGACGATTCCATTTTTGCAGGCAGCGACAACGACACTGTGCGTGCCGGTGATGGAAACGACACCGTCTATGGTGGCAACGGCGACGATCTGATCAATGGTGGAGAAGGCAACGACGTCCTTCAGGCCGGTGAAGGCAGCGACACAGTGTTTGGGCTGGGCGGCAATGACACCTTAGGCGGCGAAGCTGGCAACGATTTGATCAGAGGTGGCGATGGCGCAGACTGGCTGGTCGGCGATGCGGGAGATGACACTTTGAAGGGTGAGAATGACGATGACTTGCTAGAGGGCAACGAAGGTCAGGACTATCTTCTCGGTGGCAGTGGCAATGACACTCTGCTTGGCGGTGACAACGACGACCTCATAAAGGGCGGCCTTGGCGACGATTCCATTTTCGCAGGCAGTGACAACGACACTGTCCACTCAGGCGATGGAAACGACACTGTCTTTGGAGGCAATGGTGACGATCTGATCAAGGGTGGCGCAAACAACGATGTCTTGCTGGCCGACGAAGGCGACGACAGAGTGCTTGGGCAAAACGGGGACGACACTTTATCAGGCGAAGCTGGGGCTGATGTGCTCTTGGGCGGCGATGACAACGACTGGCTCAAAGGTGGCACCGACAGCGATCTCCTTCACGGCGGTAGTGGGAATGACACGCTTGACGGTGGCGAAGACGATGATGTGCTGATCGGTGGCGCTGGTGCAGATGTCTTTGAATTCTACGCAGGCACCAGCGTCGACGCTGTGCGCGACTTTGAACAAGAGCTCGATCTCATCGACGTTCAAGCTTTTGGCTATTCAGGCTTCGATGACGTAAACATGAGCCAAGTTGGCAATCATGTTTACATCGACTTTGGTAATGGCGACATGGCTATTCTTCGAAACACCTATCTTGAGGAAATGGACGCGAGTGATTTCATCTTCTAAATCGCACGTCTGATTCTAAAAATGGCAAAGCCCCGCTGAGCACACGCTGGCGGGGCTTTCGCGTGTTTCAGGCATAATCTTGCACAAATAGAGCGTAGCGCTCGGCTACGCCTCGCCGAAATGCGCAACCCCCATTTGGACACGCGAATGCCCGCTTGGGATTCAACCGTGTTTGGGCAGCCCATGGCCCAAAACAACCCAAAGCAGGTAACTCAGGTGATGTTCGCCCAATCCAACGACAAGATGGTCCTGCGCATCAAACATGTTGCGCTAACTTAATGGAGACCACTCATGTTTACAAAAGCCTCACTCACACTCGCGGCTCTTACCATTTCAACAGCGGCATTTGCTATGTCGGATGCGGACGCAAACGGGGACAAACTGCTGACAATGGATGAAATGAAAGCGACTTATCCAGAGATCAGCGAAGATCAGTTCATGCAGGCAGATGCGAACAGCGACGGTGTGATCAACGC
>NZ_JBDWVM010000236.1:0-4357 GCF_039984035.1 Planktotalea sp.
GCTTACATCAAATCCGGTGATGCGCGGCTTGGGGAACAGATGCGTCTTGTGTCGCCTGTCACGCAGAGCGAAGTCGTGGTTGAAGTCACCTCAGCCCATTTTGTTGATCCGGAAGGAGGACGCCAACGTGCATAGTTTAACAGCGATCACGCCACTGGGCGGCACATCTGCCCGCGTCGATACGATTGGCGATTTGACTTTGACAGAGAATATCGATCTCGCCTTGGCATCTGTTCATGCGCGGCTTTGTCACGAAGAGGCGTGCAAAGAAAAGCTGAACGCCCAGCTCAATGCTGCTGTCCCTGAAGTGGGCAAAGCTGTGTTTGCCGACCCGCTCAGTGCCTTTTGGACAGGGCCGGATCAGTGGATGCTCAGCGCACCCTTTGAGAGCCATGAAACCATCGCACTGGATTTGGCACCTGTCTTTGCCGGTATAGGTTCCGTCACTGAGCAAACGGATGCTTGGGCGAGTTTCGATTTAACCGGTCAATCTGTCGAAGCCGCGATGGAATTGCTCTGCGGAATTAACATGCGCAGTTTTGGCCCAGCGGATGTACAGCGCACATCCATTCACCATCTTGGGTGTTTTGTACTCCATCTGGAAGCGGCACAGGGTTTACGTATCATGGGGCCGCGTGCCTCTGCTGGTTCTGTGCATCATGCGATTATTACTGCGATGCGCTCGATAGCCTAAAGGGAAAATTTTTTTACTAAAGGGAAATTTTTTCACCTATAGTAAAGTCAGATAATGAGAGTCGGGGGGAGTAATGACAGATATTGTCTTTGTGAAACCGCGCTATTATGTGACTGAAAATGAAAATTGAAGCGGTATCGCCTGAAATGGTTGTCAAACTTAACCAAGATCCACACGTCACCTCGGTCGGTGAGCGTGAGAAAGTTCTTGAGGTCGCAATTGGTCGCGAGGTGCGCGCCTTTCGCAAACAAAAAGAGATCACAGTCGCGGAGCTGGCGACGAAGACGGGCCTGTCGATTGGGATGCTCTCAAAGATTGAGAACGGCAATACCTCTCCCTCGCTCAGCACATTGCAGACCCTAGCGAATGCTCTGTCGGTTCCACTGACCAGCTTCTTTCGCCGCTTTGAGGAACAGCGCTCAGCGGTTCATACAAAAGCAGGTGAGGGTGTTGAGCTAGAACGCGAAGGAACGCGCGCTGGGCATCAGTATAACCTGCTCGGTCACATTGGCGCTAATTCCAGCGGCGTTATCGTTGAACCCTATTTGATTACACTTACGGGAAAATCAGATGTTTTTCCCGCGTTCCAGCATGGTGGGATTGAGACCATCTACATGCTTGAAGGCAAAGTAGACTATCGTCACGGCGATGATGTCTATTCCTTGGAGGCAGGGGATACGCTGTTCTTTGACGCTGATGCACCGCACGGGCCTGAAGTTCTGGTCGAACTACCCGCGCGCTATCTTTCGATTATCAGCTACCCACAATCCGTGCAGTAAATCGTAAGGTGCGTGGTTTCACGCACCCTACTTTTAGATTTCTAGGGCAGGCTCAGTTTCTTGATCTGGCCAAATTCCTGCACTTGTCGGCTTCCCATCATCAAACTTTGATAGGTAATCCAGCATCATTGGACGGTTGTCGATGAAACCTTTATAGGTCGCCAATTCTTCAGGAAGATCGCGGATCACACGGTGCAAACGACGACCCCATTTGGGCATCGTCATCAAATCCTCAAAGCTGCACAGGTAACAGCGGATCGGGAAGACCAACGCGTTAGAACGGGGGAGCCGGAAGAAAGTTTGTAGCTCGACCCGAAGGTGCTGTTTGGAGCCGATGTTTTCAGGCGTGAGTGTTGTCTTTTGCACGCCCCATTTATGATAGTTCTCTGGTGATGTGTCGAGCAGCGGGTTCACTGTCATTGTCCAGTTCAACCGCCGCGCTGGCGCGCCTTGCTGGATATTAAGCAGGAACTTTAACGCGCGTACGAAGATACCCTTCTCATGTGCCAATGGCACAGGCGCGTGCCATTCAAAGAAGTTCATCCCGATATCGAAATCAAGCGACCAATCGGCCTGCGTTGTGACCGTGCCTGCATCCATCCACAGGTTATCGTCACGCTGATCAAGTACGCAGAAATCGCCCTGCGCTTGGCGCGTGATATATTCCATCGGGCCATAGGGCAGGGTGGCCTCATCCAAGAAGGTAAAGGTGTCATCAATTCCAAGAGGTTTGTTCACCCAGCGCCATTGATCGCCGTCGCGGTGCAGCTCGAACAAATCGGGATAGTCCTCTGATTTGCTCACCATGATCAGTTCGAGCAAATCCCATCCCGCAAGCGTCATATGCGGCAGGCTTTGGCAGCGGAGCGGATCATCGGCCAGAACCATCGCGCGGTCGCGCATTTCTGCGACGTAGTGCTCGTCCACATCAAAGCGTTTTTCATAGACCGACCCTTCAGGGCCGCCGCGATGTTGTTCCATGTTGACCGAATACATGTAGCTGTCTTCGTGGAACGGAAACGGAAAGCGTTTGATCGCCCATTCGGAGTTTTTGAACGTGTAATCGTCGCGGAAGGTTTCTTCGTTGAATTGAATGGTCATAGCAATCCCCTATCGGTCCAGCACGAGGGTCTTGCCCTCAAATCGCGAGACGCATGGCATGATCTTGTCGCCCGATGCGTGTTCTTCTTCTTCGAGCCAATGATCGCGGTGAATGAAGTTTCCAGCGTAGTCGATTACGCGGGTTTCACATTGCCCACAAGCGCCGCCGCGGCAGAGATATGGGGCATCAACGCCGCTCCGCTCCATTGCTTCCAGCAGGCTTTCGTCCTCACCCACTTGGATGACTTTGTTGGAGACAGCGAGCTTGACCTCAAACGGCTTGCCCGGTTGGGGTGCAAGGAATTCCTCGTAGTGCACCGCTTCGCTTGGCCAGCCGAGTGTTTCGGCGGTGGAGCGTACCCAATCGATCATCCCCTTTGGCCCGCACACATAGACATGGGTACCGATGGGTTGGCCGTTCAGCAGGTTCTCTAGTTCAATCGTTTGGTCCTGATCGTCGTAGTAAACATTGGCCTCGTAGGGATGTTTGGATGTCAGCTCGTCCACGTAAGAGCCTAGCGCCTCATTGCGACAGGCATAATGCAGCTCCCATGAGCCGCCCAAACGTTCGCATTGTTTGATTTGGCTGAGGAAGGGTGTGATGCCTATGCCGCCTGCTAAGAACAGGTGCTTTTTAGCGCGCAAATCCAGCGAGAAGAGGTTCACAGGGTAGCTGATCACCATTTGATCGCCGACGGTGACCCGTTGATGCATGAAGAGCGATCCACCGCGCCCTTCGTCATCGCGGCGCACGGAAATTGTGTAGGCCGATTGATCCATGGGATCAGACATGAGCGAGTAGGGGTTGAGGCGGGTTGTTTTACCGTCCTTCATCTCGACAACCGTATGCGCGCCGCCGGAGAACGTGGGGAGTAGGCCACCATCTGTGCGCTCAAACTTGAAACGCGTGACCAGTTCATTCACAGGTGTAATTTCCGTGACAGTTACGTCGATTTTCTCTGCACCGCTCATTCGTAAATCCCCTTTGAGTCTGGAACATTTCCGGGGTCTTCTGCGTCGATGCACACGCCTTGATAGGCGGCCAAGCGACGGGAATAGTGATCGCGTACGAACAGGTTCAAGCCGCAGTGCGAACAGACGAAGGGATCAATCTCGACTTCTTCTGTGATGCCTTTGCAATGCACGCATTGCATCCGTCGTGCTGTGCTGCCGCGATGTTCTGTTTGAATAGCTGTGTGGGGAATGCCCGCATCTGTACAGGCGCGCATGGCTTGCCCCATCAAACCTTCGGTGCCTGCGAGATAGACTTGTGTGCTCATCTTGGCGTCTTGCAACACGCGCTCAATACGCGATGCGGCGGCCGCGTAGCTTGGGCCTTCATAATATTGCGCTGGGTTCAAAGCGCGCAGTGCGTCGCCGAAGGTAGTGCCTTTAGCTATAAAAATGATGTGCGCGCGCGCCGCGAGTTCAGGCGTTGCAACGTCCAGAAGCGCCTCTGCGCCTTCTGCATCTGCGATCATGAGGTGATGCATACCTGCGCGCGGCTCTAGCGTGCCCCAGACAGGGCGGCTTTTGATGGAAGGAGGAAATTCGAATTTTGACATGGGTCTCCCTTGGGGTCTCCCCGTTTGGAAATTGCCTGTGACAGCGAAAAGGGCACAAGGTTCAAACCCTGTGCCCTGAGTGCGAAGTGGATCAGCCTTTTGCGGTGCGGATCGATTTGTCTTTGTCGTAGAAGGGCATTTCTTCCGCCGATGCGGCCAATTCGGTGCCATCGGGCTGTACGACCGTTAGCTTTGTGCCAGCTTTTGCCACCTCTGGT
>NZ_JBDWVM010000237.1:0-7886 GCF_039984035.1 Planktotalea sp.
CTTGCGCTGTCCTCAATCACCGCGCAACGTTCTGGCGCGATACCGAGTGATTGCGCTGCCCTTAGATAAACATCTGGCGCAGGTTTTGGATTAGGCACATCCTCACGCGAATGAATACGCCCTTCAAAGCGTTGTTTCAGACCTGTGCGCGTCAGCGTCACATCCATCTTTGCATGTGGTCCATTAGAGCCAATCGCATAGGGAATGCCGACTGCATCAAGCGCATCAAGAACCGGCACAATGCCCGGAATAGGTTCGACTTGTTCGGCCAAAGACACAAACATTTCACCATAGATTTGATCAAGCCAATCATCAGGAAGCTTAGCCCCCATATCGATAGCCAGCTTCATCACCCCTTGCATTGTGCCGCCAACAAACAGGCGCATGATCTCATCGAACTCTAAAGCAAGTCCATGACGCGCCAAGCTGGCTTGCATCACGCGATTGGTGATTGGTTCACTGTCCACAATGACGCCATCACAATCGAAGATTACCATGTCAGGGGGGAGTATCATAAAAACGGCCACGCTCTTTTAAGTTGCGTGGCCGTTGTTTCGTTTTAATGCCGAACTGTCAAAGCACGGAGTCCTTCACCGTGTTTCAATGCACGACGGCATCATCAGGTCGCGGACGATTCGTACTCGCGACTGTGTCCCCAATGATCAGCCCTTCGACGCCTGCACTCACTTCAATCGTGGAGCCATCGACGAGATCGCCCGCAAGCAGAAGTTCTGCCAGTGGGTTCTGCAAGGCACGTTGGATCACCCGTTTCAGCGGACGCGCACCAAAGACAGGGTCGTACCCTTCATCGGCGAGCCAACGACGCGCCGCATCATCCAGATCAAGCGTGATCTTGCGCGCCGCCAAACGTTTGGCGAGCAAGCCAAGTTGGATATCCACAATACCCGTCATGTCTTCGCGCGCGAGGCGATCAAAGATGATCGTTTCATCGAGGCGATTAAGGAATTCAGGACGGAAGTGCGCACGCACTGCATCCATCACATCCCGTTTCGCATCTGCGCTATCAGCATTCTCAGGAAGCTGGCTCAACGCCTGCGCGCCAAGGTTGGACGTCAGGATGATCAGCGTCTGTTTGAAGTCCACCGTGCGTCCCTGACCGTCGGTCAGAACACCGTCATCAAGCACTTGCAACAGCACGTTAAAGACATCGGGATGCGCCTTTTCCACCTCATCAAAGAGCACGACCTGATAGGGACGACGACGGACTGCTTCGGTCAGAACACCGCCTTCATCATAGCCGACATAGCCGGGAGGCGCACCAATGAGGCGAGCAACCGCATGTTTCTCCATGAACTCAGACATGTCGATGCGCACCATGGCGCTGTCATCGTCAAAGAGGAACTCGGCAACGGCTTTGGTCAACTCTGTCTTACCTACGCCAGTCGGCCCAAGGAATAGAAATGATCCAAGCGGACGATTTTCATCATTGAGACCCGCACGCGCACGGCGCACAGCATTCGCAACGGACGTTACCGCAGAATGTTGGCCGATTACACGGGAGTGCAACGCATCTTCCATGCGCAGCAGCTTGTCGCGTTCACCCTCGAGCATCTTAGACGTAGGGATACCTGTCCAACGTTCGACGACAGACGCAATCTGTTCAGGGCGCACAGCCTCTTCGACCATGACATCCGTCTCTTCAAGCTCTTCGGCCTGACCAAGCGCTTTCTCCAAGTTCGGAATCACGCCATAAGACAGCTCCCCCGCTTTCGCGAGATTGCCTTCGCGTTTGGCGATTTCCAGATCAGCACGGGCACGATCCAATTGCTCTTTCAGATCACGGGCACCAGCAAGCTTGTCACGCTCGGCCTGCCACTGCGCTGTCATCTCGGATGAACGATCTTGGAGATCCGCCAGATCCTTCTCAAGAACCTCCAAACGATCCTTAGACGCAGCATCATCTTCCAGTTTGAGAGCTTCGGCCTCGATCTGCTTTTGCATGATCTCGCGATCCAGCGCGTCCAGCTCTTCAGGTTTGCTATCCACTTCCATGCGCAGACGGCTCGCAGCCTCGTCCATCAAGTCGATGGCTTTGTCCGGTAAGAAACGATCTGTAATATAGCGATGCGACAACGTAGATGCAGCCACAAGCGCGCTATCAGAAATGCGCACGCCGTGGTGAAGTTCGTATTTCTCTTTAATACCGCGCAGGATTGAAATCGTGTCTTCGACTGTTGGCTCTTCCACCATCACAGGCTGGAAACGGCGCGCAAGAGCGGCGTCTTTTTCCACATGCTTGCGGTATTCATCTAGCGTCGTTGCACCAACGCAATGTAGCTCCCCGCGTGCGAGAGCGGGTTTAAGCAGGTTAGATGCGTCCATCGCACCATCAGCTTTGCCCGCGCCGACGAGCGTGTGCATTTCATCGATGAACAGAATGATTTCGCCAGCAGCAGTCGTCACTTCGCTCAAAATCGCTTTGAGACGTTCTTCAAACTCACCACGATATTTGGCACCGGCAATCAAAGCGCCCATGTCGAGCGACATCAGACGTTTGTTGCGCAAGCTTTCTGGCACATCGCCGTTCACAATACGCAAGGCGAGGCCCTCAGCAATCGCCGTTTTACCCACGCCAGGTTCCCCAATAAGAACCGGATTGTTTTTCGTGCGCCGCGACAAAACCTGCATCGCGCGGCGAATTTCTTCATCGCGGCCGATGATAGGGTCAATTTTACCCTGCTCTGCGGATTCCGTCAGATCGGTCGCGTATTTCTTGAGCGCGTCAAACCCATCTTCAGCACTCGCACTATCAGCGGTGCGCCCTTTGCGAATATCGTTGATCGCCGTGTTCAAAGATTGGGCAGATACTGCGCCAGCTTCCAAGGCAGCACGCGCCTTGGACTTCACCAGCGCAAGCGCCTGCAAAATACGTTCAACCGTGACAAAGCTATCTCCCGCCTTCTTGGCGAGCTTCTCTGCTTCATCAAGTACTTTGGCTGTTTGACCGTCCAGATAAACCTGACCTGCATCGCCGCTGACCTTGGCAATTTTGCTGATCGCGGTTTCGACCGATTCGACTACACGAGCAGGCGCGCCGCCAGCACGCGTGATCAAATTGGATGCCAATCCTTGCTCGTCATCCATCAGTGCTTTGAGAATATGTTCCGGCGAAAGACGTTGATGATCTTCACGCTGTGCAATTGTTTGCGCCGCTTGGATGAACCCGCGCGAACGCTCTGTGAACTTGTTCAAGTCCATGTTCTTACTCCTTCTTTAAGCACCCAACTTGGATTTCTACGCCTGCTTTGCAGCGCGCTTTGCGTCGGGCCTTGTACAGAATGTGGGTGTCTAGAAACCTAATATCAAGAGTTTCCCGCCACCATATTAACTCTCAATTGGACACATTTTGCCCAAATTCGTTGGTTTACGATAGAATGTGAGAACAATCAAAAACCCAAAACTGGGATCTAGCAGGAGCAGTACAATGATCGTGAAACGTATCGACGTCACACCACTACAGGAATTTTCGCCAGAAACAGGCGGCAGTGGCAAAGTCGCGTTTATTACAGACACAGGCGATGTGATCTTTGATTGCCAAGTCAGACCAGGGCGCGACGCAGACAAGCGCAATCCGATGAAAGCTCTGATTTCAGAGGCGCTGCGCCAAGTAAAACGCATGCCGGAATACCGTATCAGCAAATCCTACATGAAATTCGCACCCGGTGTTCTACCCGAAGAATTCGCTATCTAAACACCGATAGCCTTGACCTGCTTGGCCCTCCGCGCGATAGGGGGGCAACCCAAGCAGGAGTAGAAGAATGTCAGATGATCGCCTGATCGTAGCCCTTGATGTGCCCAACGCAATTGCGGGGCTGCAAATGGCAGAAGAGCTTGGCGATTCTGTTTCTTTCTACAAAATTGGCCTCGGTATGCTGACAGGCGGCGGTCTGGCGCTGGCGAATGAGCTAAAGTCGGAAATGGGCAAACGTATCTTTCTCGATATGAAGCTCTTTGATATCGGCGCCACTGTCGAAGCCGCTGTGCGCGGGCTTGCCCAATTCGAAATGGATTTTCTAACTGTGCACGGTGATCCGCATGTTGTGCGCGCCGCGAAGGAAGGGGCCGCTGGCACCGATTTGAAAATCCTTGCCGTGACTATCCTCACCTCTCTTGATCGCGGTGATCTAGATGATTGCCTGATCCGTGATGGCGGCGTGCCTGATCTGGTTGTAGATCGTGCTGGCCGTGCATTGAATGCTGGCGCGGATGGCATCATTTGCTCGCCTCAAGAAGCCGCAGCAATTCGCGCACTTCCAGAATCCGACGATCGTTTGATTGTGACACCCGGTGTACGCCCAACCGGCGCTGATTTAGGTGATCAGAAGCGTGTCGCAACGCCCTACAGCGCTGTGTCAGATGGAGTAGATCATATCGTAGTTGGCCGCCCGATCCGCGATGCTGAAAATCGCAAGGCAGCTGCGGAAGCGATCATTTCTGAACTCGCCACCGCAGGCCATAATCGCGCTTAATCGTTAATGTCTGTATCCCAGACTTTAACCTGACCTTTGCGCACGCCGAGCAATCGGCGTAGCGCCACCCAAGACAACAGTGAAACCACTGCAAAGAGCAGCAACAATAATGGCAGGCTCAAGCTGAGGGTTGAACCACCCACGAGCAAAATCAGACCTACTACCGCTGCACCTATCGCGAAGCCTAGGAAGATAAAGCCCGGCGCAAAGACCTCTAAGATGGCTAGAACAACCGCTCCGATCATCCAAAATAGCCAAGACGTCCACATTATTTCGACCCTCCTTTGAGCATCTTAAACGCATCACCAAACGCATCCATCGCGCTTGCAGGCACAACAACAGTTTGCGATCCACTGCTTGTTCCGAGCGCGGTGAGCGCTTCGACCTGTTTCAAGGCGACTTGATACTGCGCCGCTTCCAGACCGTTTTCGGCAATCGCAGCCGCAACAACACCCGTTGCGTAGGCTTCCGCATCCGCAGCAATACGGCGCGCTTTGGCGATTTGCTCCGCCGCATACAACTCCGCATCCGCGCTCAATTCAACGGCACGTTTGGCGCCTTCCGCTTCGGTCACCTGTGCACGGCGTGCGCGTTCCGCATTCAATTGCTGAAGCATCGCATCGCGTGTCGCTTGGTCGAGGTTCACATCAAGCAATTCAGCACGGGTCACTTCGATACCCCAATCATCAACAGCGCTTTCCACCAGTTTTTGAATCTGGGAAATCAGTTGTGTACGATTGGACTGAACCTCATCAAGCTCCATTTTACCGATTTCTGAACGCACCATACCTGCGACAGTCGTCGCAATCGCAGCATCAACATCGCGAATACGGTACACTGTCTTTTCAGGTTCCAAGATACGGTAAAAAACCGATGTTTCGACCTGAACAAGCACGTTATCCGCAGTGATGGCATCTTGCGTCGCATTGGGGAGCTGGCGTTCAAGAATCGAAATTTTGTGCGCGACTTTGTCCAAAAACGGGATAATCAGATTGATACCAGGCCCAAGAACTGACTTGAGGCGACCAAAACGCTCCACAACAAATTTCTCGGATTGCGGCACAATGCGCACCCCAAGAAGGATACAAACAATAATAAAGACCGCGATGAGGATAAAGAGTGTGTTCTCGCTCAAAAAGTCCAAAAAGAATTGATCTAATGTCATAAATTTCTCCCAAAGATTGAACGTTATATAGGGATTTTCGCAGCAATTTAAAGAAGGTCGGTTTGAAATTATCGGTCAGCAAGCGTACAGTCCTGCTCTGATTTGCCCAAACAAAGGCCGCCAATTGCCCGCTATTTGCAGAGATTGTCTGACAGATTTTGACAGTGGCACACGGTGCCCTGCCTGTCGCTCTGTGCGTGTGGTCTCGCATCCCGAACTGATGGATTTGTCCATCGCTCACATGGATTGCGATGCGTTTTATGCAAGCGTTGAAAAGCGCGATGACCCTTCCCTCGCGGACAAACCAGTGATCATCGGCGGCGGTCGACGCGGCGTTGTGTCAACGGCATGCTATGTAGCCCGGATCAAAGGGGTGCGCTCTGCCATGCCAATGTTTCAAGCGTTGAAGCTTTGCCCTGACGCGACGGTTATCAAACCCCGCATGAGCGCCTATGTTGAGGCATCAAAGGCCATCAAGGCCATGATGGAAGAGCTGACACCTGCGATTGAACCTCTATCGCTGGACGAGGCCTTCATGGATTTGCGCGGCACCCAGCGCCTTCATGGTGCGCCGCCAGCGGTGATGCTCGCGCGATTGATCAAACGGATGCGCGATGAACTGGGGCTCAGTGGCTCTATCGGTCTGTCCCACAATAAATTCCTAGCGAAGGTTGCGTCTGATCTGGACAAGCCCCGTGGTTTTTCAGTCATTGGCAAAGCAGAGACTGCCGATTTTCTGTCGGGCAAACCTGTGCGCATGATTTGGGGTGTTGGCCCCGCGGCGCAGGCCTCACTCGAAAAGGTGGGCATTCGTACCTTCGATGATTTGTTGCGCTGGGAAAAGACCGACCTCATCGCGCGCCTTGGTGGCACGGGCGAGCGGCTCTATCACATCGCGCGCGGCGAAGATTTTCGACGCGTTTCCGCGCATGCCCCTGTGAAAAGTATTTCCAAGGAAACGACCTTCTTTGAAGATACCGCCGATCTCGATGTCCTAGATGGTCATATCTGGCGGCTGTCGGAACAAGTTGCTGACCGCGCCAAGGCAAGAGATATCGCAGGGCGCGTTGTGACACTCAAACTCAAACGCGCAAATTTCAAACGACTTTCACGTCGCATTTCCCTGCGTGAGCCAACACAGATGACAGGTCGCATTTACAGAGAGGCCAAGGCGCTCTTCGATACGGTCAGCGACCAAGGACCTTTTCGACTGATCGGCACGGGGATCTCGGATTTATGCGCAGCGGACGGCGCAGATCAGAATGGCGATTTGCTTGATCCTGGCGCCCTTAAACGGGGCAAGGCCGAACGCGCAACAGATGCCATTCGTCAGCGCTTTGGTAACGACGCGATTCGAAAAGGGCGCGCGCTGCGTTAGCCCTTATTCGGCGGCTAGAGATTGTTTTTGCTCGCGGCCTATCTCACAAATCTCTGCAATCGCTGAAGAGAGCCGCATTTTGACATCTTCAAAATGCGCGTTTGGCTTGATCGATGCCTCATCCATATAGATCGAACGATCAATCTCCACCTGAACCGCGTGTTGATCAAGCGACGGGCGGCCATAGTTCTGCGTGATGAAAGCACCTGCAAAAGGACTGTTGCGCGACACCTTGAACCCTACATTGGCAAAGGCCGCTTCGATCTGATCCACAATTATCCCATTGGCAGACGCGCCAAACCGATCGCCAAGCACAATGTCGGGACGACCATTGCGGAACCGTTCAACACCACTCAAGGCTTCCCTCGGCATCGAATGAAAATCAACAAGTATCGCGCGACCAAACGCAGTGTGCGCGTCTTGTAAAACCTCGATCAAAGCGTTGTGATACGGATGCCAGTAATCGATCAAGCGTTTGCGCGCCTCAACTTGGCTCAACTTACCACGATAAATCGCACGCCCATTCGCAACAACGCGCGGGATCACGCCAAGACCTGACGCGATACGTGGATTGTGGGAGTTCTTCTTCACACCATCAATGAGTGCAGGATCAAGTTCATCAACGTTTCGATTCAAATCAACAAAGGCACGAGGCACTGTTGCGAGCAACAAGGGCGAACCGAAATCAGGCGCGCTTTCGATCAAGCGATCCACATAGGCATCTTCGGAGGATCGGATAGCCAAATCGCTCAAGGTCGAGCGCCGCATGAACGACCAAGCATATTCGCGCCCGCTGTGCGGCGAGGCGAATACAACGCTGGACGATACCTGCGCTGGACGAATAAGCTGGAAG
>NZ_JBDWVM010000238.1:0-16106 GCF_039984035.1 Planktotalea sp.
AACCGTGCTGCCACGGTAGCGAACGTCGCTCGCAGCACAGGTGCTCGAGTTGTAGACGTCCGTGGATACGGTGAACGTTCACCGCGCGCATCCAACAAAACCCGTCTCGGCATGTCTAAAAACCGCCGCGTCGAAATTATCTGCATTCGCTGAGGACACAAATCATGAAACTCGCAAAAATCACCCTCGCGATTGTCGCCGCTTCTGCACTTGCTGCCTGTGAAGGTGGCAACATCGGACCTGACAAAGGCATTGACCGCGGTACAGATTCAAAGGACCTGAGCCAGCTCAAAGCCGGTATCTGGGTCGATCCAAACGGCTGTGACCACTGGATCATCGATGATGGCGTAGAAGGATATCTGTCTGCCCGTCTCGACAAATATGGCAAACCAGTTTGTTCTGGCGCAGCTCCTGCAAACGTGGCCACAGGCGACTTTAAAGGTGGCGCAACAAGCATCTTTGGAGACCTGCTCTGATCTCTAAATCAGTCACAGCATCAATATGGAGCCGCAGGTCATTCGCCTGCGGCTTTTTTCGTCCACTTAATCCATGACATCCACAAACACCCCTATCTCAGGAGACCTGCGTGAGCGCACCAACATTGTCTAAAGACCTTCCTACCGCCGTCGAAGCTGTTCTGGAGCTTCCTGATAATCGCCTATTGATTGATCTTTGCGGGGAGTTTGACAAGAACTTGGCTCAAGTGGAAAAAGGCTGCGAGGTACAAATTGTGCGCCGCGGCAACCAGTTGATCATCATGGGTGAACCGGATGCGCGCTCCGCCGCGATTGAGGTTCTCGGCACGCTTTATGGGCGTTTGGAAGACGGTAAGACCGTCGAAACGGGCGACATTGATCGCGAATTGCGCATGGGGCTGACACCGCGTGTACAAACGGGCGAGGACACGCCCGCAGATCAGATCGAAATGTTCAAGACCGACAACATCGAGATCAAGACCCGCAAGAAGCTGGTCGAGCCGCGCACCGATGCGCAGAAGGCCTATGTCACATCGCTCTTTGACAATGAACTGGCCTTTGGCATTGGACCTGCGGGAACGGGCAAAACCTATCTCGCTGTTGCGGTTGGTGTGTCTATGTTCATCGGCGGTCATGTGGACAAGATCATCCTGTCCCGCCCTGCTGTGGAAGCAGGCGAAAAGCTTGGCTATTTACCTGGTGATATGAAGGACAAGGTCGATCCTTACATGCAGCCGCTTTATGATGCGCTCAATGACTTCTTGCCTGCCAAACAGCTGACCAAACTGCTGGAAGACAAGCGCATTGAAATCGCGCCGCTCGCCTTTATGCGAGGGCGCACCTTGTCCAATGCGTTTGTGGTGTTGGACGAGGCACAAAACGCCACCACCATGCAAATGAAAATGTTCCTCACCCGCCTTGGCGAAGGATCGCGCATGGTTATCACGGGCGATAGGACTCAGATCGATTTGCCGCGCGGCGTACCATCCGGCCTTGCCGATGCAGAGCGATTGTTGAACACGATCCCGTCGATCAGCTTCAACTACTTCACCTCTAAGGACGTTGTGCGCCATCCGCTTGTCGCGGCGATCATCGAAGCCTATGAGGCAGATCACGAAGCCATGCTTGCACGTAAGAAAACCTAAAGCCCTTTCATCTTTCCAGATAAACTTCGGGGGCTTGGGGGCTGGCCCCCAAGCCGATGGATCACATGCTGACAGATATAGTTTTTGAAGATGACCGCTGGCAAAAGCTGGACTTCGCCGCGTTGATGGAACGCGCAGCGGTGCAAACCCTGCGCCACCTTGAGTTTGATCCGAGCGACTATGAAATCGCTGTGCTCGCTTGCGATGATGCCCGCATTGCTGAGCTCAACACCGAATTCAGAGACAAGCCAACGCCGACGAATGTTCTGTCTTGGCCCTCGGATGAGCGCGCCAGCGACACTGATGGTGGCATGCCGGAGGCACCAGAGCTGCCGATGGACGCCGAACTCGGAGATATTGCCATCAGTTTTGACACTTGCGCGCGTGAAGCTGAGGCCGCAGGCAAGCCAATGCAGGAGCATGTCAGTCACTTAATCGTGCACGGCGCGCTTCATTTGCTGGGCTATGACCATATTCGTGACCTCGATGCCACTTTGATGGAAGAAACCGAGGTCTTGATACTTGGCACTTTAGGCATAGATAGCCCATATTGACCGCAGTTACGTTAGTACGTTTCATTTATACAAGGATTACAGCGCGCCATGGGCGACAACGACGGCTCCTCTATCGCAGCGCATAGCGCGCCTGCCAAAGAGCAAACACCCCCTAGCACGCCGGACCAAAAAGAAGACATTGGTTTCTTTTCCCGCGTCATTTCTGCCCTAAGCCCGTCTGAAGGCGGCCAACCTGACGCCACACCTGCGCCTGCAACGCCGCGCACACAGCCCCATGGTATGATAAACTTGCGGCGCATGCGCATTGAAGACGTGGCAATCCCCAAAGCCGATATCGTCGCCGTGCCTGCTACTGCGAGCAAAGAAGAATTGCTTGATGTGTTCAAGGAAAGCGGGCTGACACGTCTTCCCGTTTATAACGACACGCTTGATACGCCGCTTGGATTTGCCCACCTCAAAGACTTCGCGCTTTTGCATGGGTTTAACAGCAAGGACACGGCCTTTGAGCTGGAAGCCATGCTGCGCCCTTTGCTTTATGTGCCGCCCTCGATGCCGATTGGTATTTTGCTGACTAAGATGCAGACTGAGCGCCGCCATATGGGATTGGTGATCGACGAATACGGCGGTGTTGATGGGCTTGTGACCATCGAAGATCTTATCGAACAGGTGATCGGTGAAATCGAAGATGAACATGACACCGAAGAAGCGGATCTTTGGACCTTAGAAAAATCAGGGCAATATTTGGCGCAAGCCAAGGCGCCGCTGGATGAATTCGAAGACGCCATTGGCATTCGCTTGACCGAAGACGATGACATCGACGAGGAAGAGATCGAAACGCTTGGTGGTTTGGTCTTTATGCTGGCAGGTCACGTCCCTGCACGCGGTGAAGTCGTGCGCCATCCAGCCGGCTACGAGTTCGAAGTCATCGATGCAGACCCGCGCCGGATCAAACGGCTGCGCGTGCGCCTTGCGCCCCCGCCTGCCGAATAACCAATGACCGCGCGGCGACGTCACTTTCTGTTCTGCATTTTGGCAGGGCTGTGTTTTGCCGCCGCTCAGGCCCCAATTGGGATTTGGCCGCTCGTTCTGGTTGGTTTTGCGCTGTCTGTTTGGCTTTTGACGCAGGCGAGCACAGTCAAACGCGCGGCTTGGACGGGGTGGGCGATCGGCTTTAGCTACTTTGCCGCCTCGCTGAATTGGCTCATCGAACCTTTTCTGGTCGATGCAGCGCGTCATGCGTGGATGGCGCCATTTGCGTTGGCTGGCATGGCTGGAGGGCTTGCCCTTTTCTGGGCGCTTCCCTTTGCCATTGCGAACCGTTTTGGCAAGCCTGCGAGCGTTCTCGCGCTTTGGCCATTGGCCGAATACGCGCGCAGCACGATCTTTTCCGGTTTCCCTTGGGGGTTGCAAGCTTACGCTTGGATTGACACGCCACTTGCACAAATCGCGGCCATCGTCGGGCCATACGGGCTTGGCGCGGTGACGCTCTTTATTGCCGCCCTTCCCGTGCTTTGGGATTGGCGAAAGGGCGGCGCGGTTGGCGTGATGTGCCTTGGCGTGCTCGCGTTTGTCGGGATGGCCCAATTGAAAACGGATGCCTCCGCCCCGCCAGACGCGCCGATCATCCGCCTAACCCAACCTAATGCGCCGCAACATCAAAAGTGGGATTCCGATTTCATGGGGGTGTTCTTTGCGCGGCAAATTCAAGCCACCCAAGCCGCGCCCAAACCCGATTTGATCGTCTGGCCTGAAACCTCGTTGCCCAACTGGCTCAACGATGCTGAATTTACCTTGGCCAACATCAGCGATGCCGCGCAAGGCGTGCCTGTGCTGATTGGTGCGCAGCGATATGAGGGGCGCTCTGCCTTCAACAGCCTTGCTGTGCTGGATGCGGATGGCGCGCTTGGTAAAGTTTACGACAAACACCATCTCGTGCCTTTTGGCGAGTATCTTCCCCTGACCGGCCTCATGAGCCGCCTCGGGCTGAAAGCAATGACCGAAACCTTCGGTGGGTTTAAAGCTGGCGCAGGGCCGGAGTTGATCGATCTGGGACCACTTGGCAAAACGCTACCGCTAATCTGTTACGAAGCGGTCTTTCCCCATCAAATGCAAAGCGCCGAGGGGCGACCCGATTTCCTATTGCACGTCACAAATGACGCTTGGTTTGGGACATGGTCCGGCCCCTACCAGCATCTCGTTCAGGCGCAATTTCGCGCGATTGAGCAAGGATTGCCGCTCATGCGGAGCGCGAACACCGGCGTGACAGCTGCGATTGACGCGCACGGACGGATCACTGAGAGCATTGCGCTTGGACTGTCGGGGCACATTGATGCAGCACTGCCACCGCCCTTGGCGCCAACATTTTATTCACGACTTGGAGATATTCCCGCTCTGATTGCCTTGCTTTTACTTTTGATCGCCACACATTTGCCCTATCGACCCGTCAAGGATTGACGCGATACAGAACCGCGCGTAACCCTGTCCTAATCCGCCACAACGGCTTCCTGACGTGGCGCAGTACCCCATTGGAGCACTATTCATGACACGCCAAAACTACACTTTCACCTCGGAATCTGTTTCCGAAGGACACCCTGATAAGGTGTGCGACCGCATTTCCGACGCTGTGCTGGACGCATTCCTGACAGAAGAACCAGAAGCGCGTGTCGCTGCGGAGACCTTCGCAACCACCAATCGCGTCGTTATTGGCGGCGAAGTTGGCCTGTCCGATCAATCCAAACTCACCGAGTATATGGGCCGCATCGAAGACATTGCGCGCGCCTGCATCAAAGACATCGGCTATGAGCAAGACAAGTTTCATCACGAGACATGTGAGATCACCAACCTGTTGCACGAGCAATCTGCGCATATCGCGCAGGGCGTCGATTCTGCTGCGGACAAGGACGAAGGCGCAGGCGATCAGGGCATCATGTTCGGCTATGCGACGAATGAAACCGCCGCGCTCATGCCCGCCCCCATTCAATATTCCCACGCGATTTTGCGCCGCCTTGCAGAAGTGCGCAAAGACGGCACAGAGCCAACACTGCGCCCAGACGCCAAGTCCCAGTTGTCTGTGATCTACAAAGACGGCAAGCCTGTTGGCGTGTCTTCTATTGTTTTGTCGACGCAGCACAGTGAAGAGAGCCAAACCTCTGACGATATCCGCGCCATTGTGGAGCCCTACATTCGCGAGGTCCTGCCAGAAGGTTGGATTAGCGATGCAACCGAATGGTGGGTCAACCCGACAGGCACGTTTGTAATTGGCGGCCCCGATGGGGATGCCGGTTTGACGGGCCGTAAGATTATCGTGGACACTTATGGCGGCGCTGCGCCTCATGGCGGCGGTGCATTCTCGGGCAAAGACCCAACCAAGGTGGATCGCTCAGCCGCTTACGTTGCGCGCTACTTGGCAAAGAACGTTGTCGCCTGCGGCATGGCAGAGCGCTGCACCATCCAGCTGTCTTATGCGATTGGCGTGTCCAAACCGCTTTCGATCTATTGCGATACGTTCGGCACGGGCCAAGTCAGCGATGCGGCGATTGAAAAAGCGATTGATCAGTGTATCGATCTGACGCCGCGCGGCATTCGTGAGCATTTGCAGCTCAACAAACCGATCTATCAGCGCACGGCAGCCTATGGTCACTTTGGGCGCGAACCTGAAGCAGATGGTGGGTTCTCTTGGGAGAAAACCGATCTGGACGCGGCATTGAAGAAAGCAGTTTAAGCCTGCATTTTTGACAGTACGTAAAACAAAGGGCAGTCGCTTCGCAGCGCCTGCCCTTTTTCATATCTGTGGGTCTGGATATTAAGAGTTTAGATGGTAGGCGCGCTGTTTGTGCACCGCGAGATCCAATCCTAGTTCTTCGGTTTCCGCATCGACGCGTAGCCCGACCAACCCCTTGCAGAAGAAGATAAGAACCAGCGACACTACAGTCGTGTAGACGCCAACGATCAGGATACCACCCGCTTGCGTTGACCACGATGCCGCGCCCAAGGCCGCCAGCATGACCGAGCCGAGAATGCCGCCGACGCCGTGCACTGCAAACACGTCGAGTGCATCATCAATGCCCAGTTTATGACGGATAAGATACACCGCCTCTTGGCAAACGATGCCTGCAACAAAGCCGATCAGCAAAGCATAGGTTGGACCAACGTAGCCAGAGGCAGGCGTGATCGCTGCAAGTCCGGCAATCGTGCCTGTGACCATGCCGGTCAAAGTGACTTCACCGTATTTCCACCAACCCCAGAACATCCATGTGATCGTTGAGGTCGCGCCTGCGAGAATGGTCAACGCCATTGCAAGGGCTGCGCTGGCATCTGCTGCAAGACGTGCACCGCCGTTGAAGCCAAGCCAACCGACCCACAGCATTGCAGCGCCTATCAGGACCAAACCAGGGTTGTGCGCTCCATGAGAGCGGTCAAGGCGTGGGCCAATGATCACAGCAATCAGCAACGCAGCGATCCCAGAAGTTTCATGGATCACAATGCCGCCCGCAAAATCGCGTACGCCAGCATCACCAAACAAACCACCATCTGACAGGAAGCCACCGCCCCAAATCCAATGTGCGACGGGTGCGTAAACCAGAAGCATCCATAGGCTTGAGAACAAGATCACAAAGGAAAATTTAACCCGCTCCACATAGGCGCCCAGAATGAGCGCTGGCGTGATGATTGCGAACACCATCTGGAACGCGAAAAACAGGATTTCTGGTAAAGAGCCAGATTGGCTCATTAGCGTTATGTCCTGCAAGAACGCTTTGCTAATTCCACCCCAATATTGGCCTTCTCCGCCGAAAGCGATTGAATACCCAACCGCAAACCACAAAATCGCCATGCAACACGCGATTGCAAAACATTGCATATAAACGCTAATTACGTTTCTAGCGCGCACCATGCCGCCATAAAAAAGGGCCAGTCCCGGCAACGTCATGAAAAACACCAACGTCGTCGCAACCAGCATCCATGCTGTATCTGCCTGATTCATAGAGAGCCCCCCGCTCAGAAAATGAACACCTCGCTGAAAATGTTAGCAAAATATCGATATTAGGCAATGTAAGAAGTCGTTTTACTTTACGGAAAGGACAAAGAAGTTTTTCATTTGAATTGACGTAGTTTTGAATGACGTCACACTCACCTATCCTAAAGATGCATTTCTTAACATATGCAATTTAATGATGTATTTTTCATTTCTCAAACCGCTCATCTGAATTGTTTGAAAAAAACGCTCAATCAAAAATGAAAATTATCTCTTTTGCTTTTTATCGCGGTGGTAATTCAGAGCCATTGCAACTGCAGCACGCGTTGCGAAATCGGGCAAGTCGTGATCGAGCGGCACAGTCGCTGCGCGCGTACCCTCGTATTCAAATTCAATTGGGAAATCCCCGCGCAATCGGGAAACTAGGTCCGTTTTGCAATTGAAAAAGAGGCCAAATTTATCCTCTCGCTTCGCAGACCAACCGATACGGATTGTGGTGCCAGCCTTGGTCTTAGGCGTTAAGTAGGATGGCTCGCCCCACTTGAGCGTTTCTTCCAAAGGTCCGACACCGAGGCGTTCGGCCTCTTCAAAGATCATTTGCCGCACGTCCATGAACTTGGCTTGCGCGCGTGCGGGGTAACTTTGCAGCACTGTGCGAACTGGTTCAGGAATTTCCGGTACTGCGTGTTGTATCATTTGAATTGCCCCTTATCTTCTAGCGACGTCGGCTTTGCCAAACGACCACCCTGCACCTATCATTTCGCCAGCAGGCGATATTGTGATGCCTCGGTATTTGCGCCAAGCTCTCTTCAACACCAAATTTAGAAATTGGCCCGCTTATGAAACCTTCACGATTGCCGATCTTTTTCATCGTAGCGACCGTTATGATCGATGCAATGGGCATCGGGCTGATTATGCCCGTGATGCCCGATCTGCTGCGCGAAGTGGATGGCGGTGATCTCGGCGCTGCCGCCGTTTGGGGCGGGATTTTAGCGACCACTTTTGCAGCTATGCAATTCTTGTTCGGGCCAGTCATTGGATCGCTGAGTGATCGCTTCGGGCGTAAGCCTATTCTGGTGATCTCGCTGATCATCATGGCCTTTGACTATGTTTTGATGGCGGTTGCCGGCTCTGTCTGGCTATTGCTGATCGGACGGGTCATCGGCGGCATTACGGCCGCGACCCATGCAACGGCGGCGGCCTATATCGCAGATGTGTCCAAACCCGATGAAAAGGCTGCAAACTTTGGCCTGATCGGCGCGGGCTTTGGCATCGGCTTTGTCCTCGGCCCTGTGATTGGCGGTGTGTTGGCTGAATTTGGCACGCGCGCACCGTTTTGGGCGGCGGCGGTTCTTGCGCTTAGCAATGCGGTCTTTGGCTGGTTCATCCTACGCGAAAGCGTCACGGACGCCACGCGCCGCGCCTTTAGCTGGAAACGCGCAAATCCCTTTGGTGCTTTCAAATCGATTGGCAGCTTCCCGGGCCTTGGGGCTTTGCTCACCGTCTATTTCTTTTACCAGTTTGCGAGCATGGTTTACCCAACTGTCTGGGCGTTTTACGGCACTGAGCGATATGATTGGTCCCCGAGCACAATCGGCCTATCCCTTGCGATCTTCGGGATCGGCTTTGCTATGGTGCAGGGCACTTTGGTCAAACCCTCAATCCGTCTCATGGGGCACCGCAAGACCGTCCTTGTCGGCTTGGGCCTTGAGCTGGTTGCGCTTTTGATGGTCGCGGCGGTTTGGTCGGGGACACTGTTGTTGTTCCTGATCCCAGTTACCGCACTCGGCGCGATTGGACTGCCAGCATTGCAAGGGATTATGTCCCGCCGCGTCACGGACGATGTTCAGGGCGAGTTGCAAGGCGTGCTCACCTCGGTCAATTCGCTGGCCGCTATTTTGGCCCCTCTCGTGATGACACGCAGCTTCGCCTATTTCACCGCAGAGGATGCGCCGGTCTATTTGCCGGGCGCGCCTTTCCTGATCGCGGCGGTTCTGATGGTCATCTCGGTTTTCATTTTTCAAATGCGGAAAAAGACTTCCGTGGCGTAATTAGACACGCTTAATGTCGGAAAGCGACTTGTGAGCACTCTTCAACTTGTTAACGCTAGCTCCAAGTTCAGGAGAAGAATATGTCTACAATCAAAGCCGCCGTTTGCCACGAATTCGGTGCCCCCCTTTCCATTGACGACGTGCAATTGCGCGGCCCCGAAATGGGTGAAATCGAAGTAACGCTGGATGCAGTGGCGATCTGCCATTCGGACATCACGTTCATCGATGGCGGTTGGGGCGGCTCGCTCCCCGCTGTTTATGGCCATGAAGCGGCTGGTATCGTCAGCAGCGTTGGCGCTGGCGTTGTTGGCCTGAGCGAGGGCGATAGCGTTGTTGTGACGCTCATCCGCGCTTGCGGAAACTGTTCCTCTTGCGCGGAAGGCGCGCCGACGCTGTGCAGCACGCCCTATGACGGCGATCTTGGTCCGTTGAAAACCGCAGATGGCGGCAAACTACACCAAGCGATGGCATGCGGTGCTTTTGCTGAGAAGGTGGTTGTGGATCAACGCCAAGTGGTGAAGATCGCCCATGACATTCCAAAAGATGCCGCTGCCTTGTTGGCCTGCGGCGTTATCACGGGTGTTGGCGCGGTGATCAACGCAGCAGAGCTGCGCGCGGGTCAGGACGTTGTTGTAATCGGCGCAGGTGGCGTTGGTCTGAACGCGATCCAAGGGGCGCGCATTGCGGGTGCCCGCCGCATCGTCGCTGTGGATATGAGCGAAGAAAAGTTGGAAATTGCCAAGAGCTTTGGCGCGACGGATGGCGTTTTGGCGACCGTTGATAAACCTTGGCGCGCGGCCAAAGAGGCGATGGGGCGCGGCGCTGATGCGGTGATCGTCACTGTCGGCGCGATCCCGGCTTATGAGCAAGCGCCGCAGTATCTGGCCTATGGCGGTCAGGTGATCATGGTTGGCATGCCGCATTCTGGCACGAAGGCGATGTATGAACCGGTCAACATGGCGGCTGTTGGTCAGGGCATGAAAGGCTCCAAGATGGGCGATGTTGTTATTCAACGCGATATCCCTTGGATGGTGGACATGTATGGACAGGGGCGTTTGCAACTGGATGAATTGATTTCTGGCCGTTGGTCATTGGATCAAATCAACGAGGCGATTGCCGACACCAAAACAGGCTCCGCGAAACGCAACGTGATTATGTTCTCATGAAGCTTCAGGACCTAGACATCATCGTCACGGCGCCCCCTGCCCCCGGTTGGGGTGGGCGCTATTGGATCCTGGTGAAAGTCACGACAGACACGGGGATCACCGGTTGGGGCGAATGCTATGCCTCCACCATCGGGCCAGAGGCCATGCGCCCCGTGATCGAAGATGTCTTTGAGCGGCACATGCAGGGTGAAAATCCTGAAAACGTGGAGCTGATGTTCCGCCGCGTTTATTCCTCTGGCTTTACGCAACGCCCTGATCTGACGGCCATGGGCGCGTTTTCAGGTTTGGAAATTGCGTGCTGGGACATCCTCGGCAAAGCGCGAGAACGTCCTGTTTATGCGCTGCTCGGCGGCAAGATGAACGACCGTATTCGCGCCTACACCTATCTTTACCCGCTGCCGCACCATGACATGACGAAGTTCTGGACCTCGCCTGAAATGGCGGCGGAATCTGCAGCCGATGCGGTTGCACGTGGCTATACGGCGGTGAAGTTCGACCCTGCGGGCCCCTACACCCTGCGCGGTGGACATATGCCCGCGATGAGTGACATCAGCCAATCCGTTGCCTTCTGTAAAGCCATTCGCGAAGCGGTTGGCGATAAGGCCGATCTGCTGTTTGGTACACATGGGCAATTCAACACGGCAGGTGCGATCCGCCTTGGTCAAGCGATCGAACCCTATTCGCCGCTTTGGTATGAAGAGCCAACACCGCCAGATCATATCGAAGATATGGCCCGCGTCGCACGTAACGTGCGCATCCCTGTTGCCACGGGCGAGCGGATGACAACGAAGACCGAGTTTGCGAATGTCTTGCGCAGCGGTGCGGCTGAAATCCTGCAGCCTGCTTTGGGGCGCGCTGGTGGTATTTGGGAGATGAAGAAGGTGGCGGCGATTGCCGAGGTCTTCAATGCGCAAATGGCACCGCATCTTTATGCGGGGTCCGTTGAATGGGCCGCGAACGTGCATCTGGCAGCGTCTATCCCGAACATCCTCTTGGCGGAAACCATTGAAACCCCGTTCCATGACGCGTTGATCAAAGGCTCAATCAAGGTGGAGGACGGTTTCATCGCGCCGCCTACAGCGCCCGGCCTTGGCATTGATGTGGATGAAGAGTTGGCCCGCGCCAACCCATACACGGGCGATGGCTTGCACTTGGAAATGCAAGAAGCGCCGTGCGACTACGCCAATGGCAATGCCTTTGAAGGTGGTGCGCCAGCGCCAAAAGACTAACCTCTGCATGCCCTGACTTTTCGGGGAATCTCATAAACGAACGCCATCAGAGCCACGTGCTTTGGTGGCGTTTTCGTTTATTTCTCAGAAACCCAAGGTCCCTTGGTTGCGGGGCAATTTCAGAAGTGCTTTGATCCCATACAGTTTAAAAACGTCAGTCTCTTCCAAATAAGAGACCGATGTAGACAGGGATTTAAAATGCAACCGAAACAAGATAGCGCCGTTCACTGGGGAATTCTGGGCTGCGGCGAAGTTACAGAAGTTAAAAGCGGCCCTGCCTTGCAAAAAGCGCCGCGCTCGCAGCTTGTTTCGGTCATGCGCCGCGATGGTGACAAGGCGGCTGACTATGCCAAACGTCACAACGTGGCGCGTTGGACGGATGATGTGGATACGCTTTTAGCTGACCCCGAAATCAACGCCATTTACATCGCAACCCCGCCCAATTCGCATGCTGATTATGCGATCCGTGCATTGAAAGCGGGTAAGAATGTTCTTCTCGAAAAACCAATCGCGTTGAACAGTGAAGAATGCAATTCAATTGAAGCGGCTTTGCGCGAAACTGGCGGCAAATTATGCGTGGCTTATTATCGCCGCGCATTGCCACGTTTTGAAAAGCTCAGAGAAATTGTAGAAGATGGCACAATCGGTAAAGTTAATCTGATCGAGGTCCGTCAGTTCAAGCAAGCAAGCAACGCGCCGAACCAGAGCTGGAAAACCGATCCCAAAGTTGGTGGCGGCGGTAACTTTGTCGATATGCAAACTCACACGCTCGATTGGCTGACCTATTTGTTCGGCAAGCCTGCGAAGGTTCAAGGCCTTAAGAAGAACACCTCTGGCCTATACGCGGCTGAGGATTTCGTCAGTTACCTTTTCGATTATGAAACGTTCACGGTTTCGGGCCTTTGCTCCTATGCGGCAACACGGGACGAAGAGGCCGTGATCATCCATGGTGAAAAAGGCTCTGCCAGCATGGGCTTCTTCCGACCAAGCGATATCACCCTCACGGTTGATGGTGTCGAACAGATCATCGCGCTTCCCGATCCCGCCCATGTGCATCAACCTTTTGTTGAACGTGTGATTGAGTATTTTCTAGACGATACGCCAAACCCGTGCAGCGCCGAAGCCGGTCGACTTAGCACCGAACTGGTTGAAGATATTTTTGCAGGGTTGTGAAAGCGACCGCATAGACAAACAAAAAACCCGCTCTATTCAGAGCGGGGTTTTCTATTCTTAGAGGTGAGGACGCAGTTTAAGCTGCGACCCACTCCCATGGGCGCGTGAAGCTGCCAAGGACCGCTGTCACGGCTGCATCGTCTTCACCGCTCGCAGAAAGCTGCGCTACGAGGCCGCGCTTTTTGTCGTCGATGATCTTCTCAACGCGTGTCGTGAGACCCGCTTTCGCGAGCGCTTCGTCATAGACACGTGTGATCGCCATGCGGCGCAGGTCTGGTTTGAAGACTTTGCCAACGGCAGTTTTTGGCAGTTCTTCCAAGATCGTCAGATGCTTCGGACGCGCCGCGCGTTCATGGACGTGTGTTTCGCAGAATTCGATCAATTCCGCCTCAGTGACCGTCGCACCAGCAACCAGCTCGACGAAGGCACACGGCATTTCGCCGGCATGCGCATCAGGTTGACCGATTGCGCCAGCGAACGCGACAGCCTCATGTCCCAGCAACGCTTCTTCGATTTCCGCGGGATCGATGTTGTGACCACCGCGAATGATCAGATCCTTGGCGCGCCCTGTGATCCAGAGATATTCCTCTTCGTCAAAACGACCAAGATCGCCCGTGCGCAGATAATCACCATGGAACAGGTTCACGTTTTTATCCGCTTCCGTGTAGGTATTGCCCACATAGACACCCGGGTTGGAAATGCAAATTTCACCGATTTCATCAACGCCGCATTCAATCGGACCATCTGGCGAGTCGCGCAGAATCTTAACGTCGGTATAAGGATAGGTGATGCCGATGGAGCCAACCTTCTTTTTGCCATGCAGCGGGTTACCTGACACGATGCAGGTTGCTTCGGTCAAACCGTAGCCTTCGGCAATCTGCACGCCCGTCGCTTTTTCAAAGCGTTTGAACAGCTCAACAGGGAGCGGCGCAGAGCCGGAGAAGGCGCTTTTCACGGTGCTCACATCTGCATCAACAGGGCGCTGCATCAACGCTGAGATTGCGGTTGGAACGGTGATAATGAAGCTGACTTCCCAGCGCTCGACCAGTTTCCAGAAGTTGTCAAACACACCTTCGCCGCGATAGCCTTGAGGCGTTGGAAAAATGGCGTGTCCGCCGCTGGAGAGAACCGACATAATGATCACGTGGACCGCAAAGACGTGGAACATCGGCAGCGGACAAATGACGTTGTCTTCCGAGCTACAGAACATTTCCTTGCCCATCCAACCATTGTAGATCATGCCGCTATACTTGTGCTGCGCCACCTTTGGCATGCCTGTCGTGCCGCCCGTATGGAAATAGGCGGCAACACGATCACCAGCGCTGTCCGCGAAATCGAGCGTTTTGTTCTGCTTCGCGATTTCAGCGTTGAAGTTCAGCACCTTAGCATGATGATCCGTTGGGTTCTTAGGGCGCACCAGCGGAACGATCCAGCTTTTTGGTGGTGTGAGGTAGCGGTTGAGATCAACCTCCAGAACGGTTTTTACGTTCGGCGCGTGACGCACGGCTTCCGCCGTTTTCTGAGCGACGTCAGACTTCGGGAAGGCCTTGAGCGTGACGACAACTTTTGCATTTGTCTCGCGCAGGATCGATGCGATTTGATCGGCTTCCAAGAGCGGGTTGATCGGGTTGGAAATACCCGCGATCATGCCGCCCATGAGCGCGAGAACCGTCTCGTTTGCGTTTGGCATGATGTAGGCGACAACGTCTGTTTCGCCAACGCCGAGACTGCGGAACAGGTTCGCGGCTTGCACGGACTTGTCGTGCATATCTTTCCAGGTGAACGTTTCGGCCTTGTCCTTTGGACCCGATAGCAATTGATAGCTTATTGCTTTGTTGTTTGGATACTGCTGGGCTGTTCGGCTAAGAAGACCATAGATCGTTGCCGGGACATCCCGCTCTGACCATGGCATCTCGTTCTCAACCGCGCGTTTGTCCGCTACCGTTTTTAATTCCATGACCACTCCTCCCCTGAGTCATACGCGCTGAGTGTTAGCGCTTTGGCACAAAGATGGATGGGCCACCAAATAAACGCAACCCTTCCCAAACGTTGTTTACCTAAGTTGATTCAACGTAAGGCCGCGAAATTCAGGGATTACACCCATGTCGGCGGCCCTCTCAGGTCATTTGCGCCAAGGTGCTAAGCAATCCCGCCCTAGAGAGTGACCCAAGATGAGGACTCCGTTGAGGATCGCTGACAGGCGTCAACAAACTTCACGCCTTCCAAACCATCCTTCAATCCGAGCACAGCACTATGCGCCTCTGCGCTGCCTGAAATTGCATCCGCGGCTTCGTGGTAGAGCGTGGCGAAGGCTTCTAAATATCCCTCTGGATGGCCTGCTGGTATGCGGGTCACGGCTTCGGCTGCGGGATGCGCGGCGCCGCTGCCGCGCGTGATCAACTGGGGCGCTTCACCAAGTTTCGTAAAGCGCAGCACGTTCGGGTTTTCTTGTTCCCAATAGAGCGACGCTTTGGCGCCATAGACCGCAAGCGTGAGGTTGTTTTCGTTTCCAATGGCGACTTGGCTGACCCAAATGTGACCGGTTGCGCCGCCCTCATATTGCAAGGACACGCGCGCATCATCATCAACGCTACGCCCCGCAACGACGCTGCTGAGCGTGGCGCTGAGCACTTTGGTTTTTAGGCCCGTGACAAAGCCCGCGAGATTGTAGGCGTGCGTGCCAATGTCGCCAATAGCGCCGCCGCCTGCCTGTGCAGGATCAGTGCGCCACGTGGCCTGTTTATTATCGGGATCGGCCGGTTCACTGAGCCAATCTTGCAGGTATTGCGCCTGCACAATGCGGATATCCCCCAGATCGCCATTTGCCACCATTTGGCGGGCCTGACGGATCATCGGATAACCGGTGTAATTGTGGGTCAGAAAGAACGATGCGTTTGAACCTTCTGCCGCTTTGATCAACGCATTGGCTTGCTCGAGCGTCGCGGTCATGGGTTTGTCGCAGATGACATGGATGCCTGCCGCCAAGAACGCCTCAGCGATGGGGCCGTGCAGATGGTTGGGTGTTACGATGGACACCGCGTCGATCCCATCCTCGCGCGCGGCCTCGGCTTTGGCCATTTCGCGAAAATCCGCATAGGAGCGGTCAGGAGCGACGCCAAGCTCGGCGGCGGAGGCATGGGCGCGCGCTGCATCAGAGGCAAACGCCCCTGCCACAAGATCAAAGCGCCCATCGATGCGCGCGGCGATGCGATGCACACCGCCGATGAACGCACCTTGACCACCGCCAACCATACCGAGCTTGAGACGTGTCATTTTAGATTCCCATCATTCTGTGCAGGGCTGCTTTGTCGACGCCAGACCCTGCGAAGTCATCAAACGCTTTGTCTGTGAGCTGGATCAGGTGATCGGTGATGAAGGG
>NZ_JBDWVM010000239.1:0-12721 GCF_039984035.1 Planktotalea sp.
CAAAAAGAAGGCAAGGCCGAGGCCAAAGCCGCCCCCTGCCCGTATCGCAAGGCGCAAATCGCGGATCAGGAGCGCTCTCACAGAAATCCCTCCATCGCGTCGTCATCTGCTTGAACTGGTCGCGCTTTGAACGGTGCGAGATCAAGAACCTCTGCATCCAGCCCCAGATCAATATGCGTTGCGATCAGGGCTATGCCGCCGGTTTGTAAATGCGTGCGAATGACCTGCGCGAACAAGGCGACAGCATCCACATCCAAGGAAACCGTCGGCTCATCCAACACCCAAATTCTGCGCCCTGATACGAGCAAACGCGCCAATCCAAGACGACGTTTTTGCCCTGCGGACAAAGCCCCTGCCGCGCGCTCGACGAGTGGCTCAAGCGCAAAGGCCTTGAGCGCAGGCGCAATATCACCTGTGCCAAAGACTGCGGCCCAAAATTCTAGATTTTCGCGCACGCTCAGCACTTGCTTGATGCCGTCCGAATGCGCGGCATAGGCGATGCTGTCTTCGGGCGCTGTCACCGATCCCGATAGTGCGGGCTGTAGCCCCGCAATCGTGCGCAGCAATGTTGTTTTGCCAATTCCGTTCGGTCCACGAAGAACCAACGCTTGCCCTGCGTTCAAAGAGAATGACACCTCTTCGAGCACAGCAATTCCGCCGCGCATCACACTGAGGTTATCGATCACAAGGCTCATGGGCGCATCACGTCTTTTGAACCGGTAAGAGGGCTGCAGCGACGCGGCGCCCTTCGGAGACCAGAACGTTGTATGTGCGGCACGCGGCCGGTGAACTCATCGCTTCCGCGCCGATGCCCGCGCCCTCTAAGGCGGCGCGCAAATCTTTGGGCAGATGGCCGATCTCATCACCTGTGCCGATGAAAAACACATCGATCTCGGACGCCATATCAAGCAAGGCCGCAGGGTCGTCATACCCGCCCCAAGGGCGCGCGCCAGTGGCTGTGACGATCAAGGGCGCTTTTAGAACTTCACCTGCGATGCGAAAGAAACCCGGGCCATACCCTTCGATTGGTTTGGCATCGTCAAACTGTAGTTCGGTCAATTGCATGGTGCATCATCCCCAAATTGGCAAACCGCGTACGGCGGACACGCCGATAATCACATAGGCCGCTGTTCTATAAACCTTTTCATAGGATGGACGAAAGAGCCATGTCCCGATCACAACGCCGCAGATCATCGGCACAATGAGTACCACGCCAATCGCAACCGCCTGCAACGTCAATAACCCCTGCACTGAGAGTATCACCATCAAGGCAACATCGAAGGAAAACAGAAACAACATGATCGTGGCCCGGATCACGTGGGGCGGATGTGTGCTTGCCATGTAAAACAAGATCACCGCTGGACCAGGGAGGCCTGCCGAGCCGCCCAAAATGCCCGAGAATGCGCCAACGCCGAGGACTTTGTTTCGGCTAAGACGACCCTGATACCGCAAGCCGAAGATCAATGCGCACAGCAATCCCAATGAGATCAGCGAGACCGCATAGCGGAACACTTCTTCGGGGACAGAGAGCAAGATCAGCAGTCCGAAGGGTAGGCAGATTATCATCGCGAGACTTAACCGTCGCAGGTCAGGCCAATCGGCTTCGCGCGCCGAGCGGGGCAACGCGGGTATCGGGCCCGTGCTGTCTAGGATGGTCAGAGTGATGAGCGCTTCGATCGGGCTTAGGAATTGACCCGCGATGGGGAGGTAAATCATCGCGGTGCCGAAACCGGAAAAGCCGCGCACCACCCCCGCCAGAAAGGTCCCAAAAGCGATCCACATCAGCCCGTCTGTTGCGAGGGCTGATGTGAGTGTATTTAGCATTCAGTTATGCATCGATGTTGGCAAATTGCGTGCCAGCATTCGCGTCTTGCTTGCTCCAATCCCGCTTCACGCCGAGGCGCAGAAGGATCGCAGAGGCCACGAAGATAGAGCTGTAGGTACCAACAATCACACCCCAGATCATCGCAAAGACGAAGCCACGGATCACGTCGCCGCCCAGTACGAACAGCGCGATAAGCGCGAGCAATGTGGTGACAGAGGTCATGAATGTCCGACTAAGCGTCTCGTTGATAGAGATGTTCAACACGTCCTTCAGCAACTTCTTTTTGTACTTGCGCAAGTTTTCCCGCACGCGGTCAAAGACAACAACTGTATCGTTGAGCGAGTAGCCCACAATGGTCAGCAAAGCCGCGATAATCGCCAGATCGAATTTAATCTGAACGAGAGAGAAAACACCGATTGTCAGAACAACATCGTGCACCAGCGCGGCAACCGCGCCGAGCGCGAACTGCCATTCAAAACGCAGCCAGATGTAGATCAGAACCGCTGCAATCGCGAGAAGAACCGCGATAGCCGCTGTTTGGATCAACTCGCCTGACACTTTCGGGCCAACGGATTCGACAGAGACGAATTTGATGTCCGGTGCGATCACTTGCAGCGCCGTTTGCACGTCAGCAATCACGGCAGAGGTCACCGCTTCTTGGCCGTCTTGTGCCTCGATACGGACCATCGCAACGTGCTGATCCTCACGGAAGCTTGGATCGAAGACCTCGGAAATTGTGATGTCCCCTAGCCCAAGCGGCGCAATCGCATCGCGGTAGGCACCGACATCAATCGCTGTCGTGCTTTCGGTACGGATCGTAGTACCGCCCTTAAAGTCGATACCGTAATTCAGCCCTTGCACAAAGAAGGACGCAAGGCTGAGCACCATCAACAGGATCGACACTCCGAGCCACATTTTGGAGCGCGAGAAGAAGTCGAAGTTCGTGTCTTGTTTGACCAGTCTTAGGCGCATGTTACACCTCCAGTGTTTTAGGACGTTTACGTTCGAACCACATCACGACGATAAGTCGCGTCACGAAGATCGCCGTAAAGACCGATGTCATAATGCCAAGCCCCAGCGTGATCGCGAAACCACGTACAGGACCAGAGCCCATGACGAACAGAATTACCGCCGTCAGGAAGGTCGTGATGTTCGCATCGATGATGGCGCTCAGCGCTTTTTCGTAACCAAGATCAATCGCCCGCGCTGGCCCTTTGGCTGATTTCAGCTCTTCGCGGATACGTTCGAACACCAGCACGTTGGCATCCACCGCCATACCGATTGTCAAAACGATGCCCGCAATACCTGGCAAGGTCAGCGTCGCGCCGATCATGCTCAGCAGGCCAAAAATCAGACCAACATTGATCAGCAACGCAATATTCGCGAACAGGCCAAACGTGCCGTAGCTCAGGAACATGAAGACAAGCACTGCGATAAACGCAACGGCGCAGGCCACCTGCCCCGCTTTGATGCTGTCTGCACCCAGCTCTGGACCGATTGTACGTTCTTCAAGGAAATCGAGCTGCGCAGGCAAAGCACCTGCTCGCAGCAAAACAGCAAGGTTCGTGGACTCTTCGACCGTGAAGTTACCCGTAATGATACCAGAGCCACCAGAGATATGGCTTTGGATCACAGGTGCGGAAATGACTTCGCTATCGAGAACAATCGCAAACGGGTTGCCGATGTTTTCGGCCGTGTAGTCACCGAATTTACGCCCGCCCGATGGGTTGAAACGGAAGTTCACAGCAGGACGACCGTTTTGGTCAAACGCTGGCTGCGCATCGACCAATTCTTCACCTGTCACAACAGGTGCGGTTTCTAATGTGTAATAAACGCCATCTTCATCCAGCGATGGCAGGATTTCGTTACCGACACCTGCGTTTGCATCTGGATCAGATGCACGGCCCACAACAGGCTGGAACGTCAGCTGCGCGGTCGTGCCAATGATGGCTTTCAATTCAGCCGCAGAGCCAATGCCTGGCACCTGAATAAGAATACGGTCGGTGCCTTGGCGCTGGATCGTTGGTTCACGCGTGCCGACTTCATCGATACGGCGGCGAATGATCTCAAGGGACTGCTGCATCGTGCGCTCGTCCGTTGCGCTCTTTTCAGCGTCGGAAAGGCCAATCGTCAAAACGCCGTCAGCCGCGCTCACAACGATGTCGGTAGATCCAACACCCGAGAGCGACACAACCTGCTGCGCCAAACCGCGAACAACCTCAAGGGCCCGCGCCGTGCCTTCAGGCTGGGAAATGCGCACTTTTAGCTCATCGTCAGCAGAGGGCTGCAAGCGGATCGTACCAATCGTTGACCGCTCTGGGCGCAAAGCGTCACGCACTTCTGGCCAAAACGCTTTCATACGCGCCGCATAAACGTCCTCAACCTTCACCTCAGCGAGCAAGTGCGCACCGCCGCGAAGATCGAGACCCAAGTTCACGAGACCAGATGGCAAAAAGCCGGGCCATTGCCCGACCATCGCATCCAGCTCATCATTGGTGCCAGACACCTCAATTGCTGCAAGCGCATCATTGTGCTGCTCAACTTTGGAGTAAAATGCATTCGGAAGCGCCAGTAGCAATCCAATGGCGCAAACCGCCCAGATTACCACCCGCTTCCACAGGTCAATTTGCAACATATGTCCGGCCCCTCGTGCCAGCCATGCCTTCGATTACTCGGAGGCTGGCTCCGTCTTGTTGATCACATTCGCGATAGTGGACTGAACAACGCGCACTTTGACGCCTTCAGCCAGCTCAACTTCAACTTCGTTGTCGTCTTTGACCTTGGTCACCTTACCAATAAGGCCACCCTGCGTGACCACTTGGTCACCACGGCGTAGGGCCGCAACCATTGTTTGGTGCTCTTTCAACTTCTTCTGCTGTGGACGAATAAGCAGAAAATACATGATCGCGAAGATCAAAATGAGTGGGACGAATTGGGCAATGCCACCTTCCATCGGGGTATCCTTTTTGAGTGGTAAGACCCGTTGGTCGGGCCATCTTTGAATCTGAACGGAACCTATGATTTGCGACGCTGCTTTGCAATGGGCCTTGGGGACTTCCAAGCGCCTGTATTCAGGACCATCGAAAACGAGCTATGCGCCAGACGCATAGCGGGAATGCTGCAACTGCGGCATTTTGAGCCTTGTAAGTAAGCACCCTGCGCATTAATTGACCAGTACGAAGACGGTCAACGGGTGTTTACACCTCGTCTTTGTACCTCCCTGTTGGACTTCGGCCGAGCTTATCGCTCGGCCTTTTTTTTGGCCAATCGCTATTTTCTATTCAAAAACAGTGAGAATCTCGTCCAAAGGCTTTTTCATCTTTGCAACGCTGGGGATTGTAGCGTCTTGCGACGGATGTCCAACCGCAAGAATCATGACCGGTTTCTCGGAATCGGGACGTCCAAGCAGCTCATTTAAGAACTTCATAGGGTTCGGCGTATGGGTCAGACAGGACAATCCCGCATGATGCAGCGCAGAAATCAGAAAACCGGTCGCGATGCCGACGCTTTCAGGCACATAGTAATTCTTATAGCGCGTGCCATCCTCAAAGGTGCCCCAACGCTGTGCAAAGATCACGATGAGCCAGGGCGCAATATCGAGATGCGGTTTGCTCGCATCCGTGCCAATCGGCTCTAGCGCTTTGATCCATTCATCGCTGGCGCCGCCGGCATAGAATTTCTCTTCTTCTTCCTCAGCCGCAACGCGGATCTTGTTTTTGACCTCAGCGCTGGAGATCGCAACAAAGTGCCAAGGCTGGTGGTTCGCCCCAGACGGCGCTGATCCCGCCGCGCTGATAGCATGGTCAATGACCTCGCGCGGCACAGGTGTATCCGTGAAATCGCGAATGGAGTGGCGTTTGCGCATAAACTCAAGATGCGCTTTTGCAGTTTCGAGGCGTTCCTCTTCACTCATCTCGATACGATCCGGCAAAGCAATCGCCGAATAATCTAACTTCTCACGAGAAAACATGCGTCTCCCCTCCTCTTATTATAGTGACCTGCTCCACAACTGCCCATCCAGACGCGCAGGGTCCAGCCGAGCGTGGCGGAACATATGCCAGAAAAACGTCTGATTGGACGAGAGTGCGGGCTTTTGGCAGCCCTGTTCAACGGCGTTCAGAATAGGCAAAGTTCTGAGGTTCGTGCAACTCATGAACACGGCCTCTGCGCCTTTATCCGTACCAAGCGTGATCGCAGCCGCGCGCACGGACGCCGGATCAATGCGCGCCACATTGGTTTCGACAGGCTCGTTGAAGCTAGCAAAAACAGGCGTTTCGATGCCCTCTTGCAGCAGCGCCGCGCGCAAACTGTCGCTCACCTCTTCCGCGTAGGGCGTGAGCAAGGCCAGCTTATTAATCCCTAGCGATTTACAGGCCGCCACCAAGGCGCTGACAGGATTGCTAACTACAGCGGTCTGGCACCCATTCGCGACCAGTTCTGCAACGCGCTCTGTTCCGATCACGCTAGAGGCCGATGTGCAGCCATAGCCGACCGCATCGAAATTCACTGTCTTTGGCAACAAACCAGCAGCGCGCGGCAGCTCTGCCTCCATCGCGGCAAGACTGTCATTGGACACCTCTGCCGCGCTTGGAATGCGCGAAATGAAAAGGCCCACATCTTTGTTAGGCAAAACTTGGCGCAGCTCAGCTTCCATTGTTTCATCCGATTGCAAGACAATCAGACCAAGCCGTGCATCCGTGCCGATTTGCGGCGCGAGTGTATAGGGCACGCTCATAGCGAGAGCCTGACAAGCTGCTCAGGCGGCGCAGGCGAAAGTCGCTCCCAGCCGGTATCGGTGATCACATAGTCATCTTCATGCACCATCAAACCAGCGCCGCCCGACACCGATACGCCCGGTTCCAGCGTGATGACCATACCCGCTTCGAGCACCGTATGATCACCCGCGATGAAAGACAGCCCTTCGGTCAGTTGCAGCCCAAGGCCATGCCCGAGCCGCCCCGCGCTTTGCCCACCTGCCCCGCCGGTGCAAATCCGGTCCATCGCGTGAAAAACATCTGCAGCCGTATTTCCCGGTTTCAAAGCTGCCTCGCCCGCCTGCATCGCGTTGAGCAGCGTTTCATAAGCACGCTCTGCATCCGCCTTCGGCGCGCCAACAGCGAAATTGCGATCAAAGTCGCTGAAATAACCGTTCTTGATAACACCTGTATCGAGCATCAGAATATCGCCCTGAGAAAGCGGCGTATCATTGGCCGGTGAAATCACATCTGCGTAACCATCCGCGCCCGCACCGCCCGCGAGATAGGGCACCCAATCTGCGCCCTCTTGCAGGCAAAGGATTTGAAACTGGCGAAACACTTCCGACAAGGGTGTGCCCGCTTTTGCAATCTCTGGCGCCCGCTCAAACGCACGCCCTGCAACCGCACATGCCGCGCGGATCGCGTCGATCTCGGCTGGGGTTTTGATCATGCGTGCGGCGCGTAGGATTGCATCGTCGCCAACGATTTCAAGCGCGTCGCTCAAACGCGCCCAATCGGCGAGCGGCATGCGCAAATGGCTCTCAATGCCATGTGGCGTGCCGATTTTTCCTGATCCGGCAACCTCGCGCAATGTCTCGATCACCAGCGAAACACCATCATCGTGATAATCAGGCGCGGACCAAGTGCGTATGTCCTGAACAATGCTTTGCCCCATCAAGGCCGCGCCGATGGAAGGGATAACAGCAATCGGCAAGCCCTGAGCGGGCAGCACAAGATACCATGGGCGCGTCGGGCTTTCCCAAAATCGCGTCAGGAACCCCGTGAGATAACGAATGTCCGCATCCTGCGTCAGCAACAGCGCTGCAAATCCACCCGCTTGCATGCGCGATTGAACGCCCGCGATCCGCGTCAAAAATTCCTTGGGCGGAAACATCAAGCGCCTTCGCTCAAAATGCACAGCACGCGCGCATCACTGGGCAAGTCAGTAAGCAAGGCCGCAGCAATCCCCGCCGCGCCGGACGTGCTGGACGCCAAATCTACCGCCTCCAGTTTCGGCAAAACATCCTGCGCCTCTTCCTCAGTGATCAAGGCAAAGGCATCGGTATCGCGCGACAGACCTTTGAGCGCGATCAAAGACGCCTCTTTGCAATCAAGCCGCCCCATATCCGAGACCGGCCCCGTAGCAGTTGTAAACGCCCCCACTTCAATCGAATCGAAAAGCGCAGGCGCGAATTCAGGCTCCACCACAGTGATTTTCGGGCCATCCCCCCACACATCGCGGAACAATGCAGCGCAGGCCCCGGCCAATCCTCCGACACCCGCTTGAAGGAAAATATGGCTCGGCGCCTCCATTTGTTCTGTGCATTCAGCCGCCATCGCAAGGTAGCCTTCCATCAAGCGATGCGGCAGATCGAAATAGCCATCCCATGAACTGTCAGAGAGCAACGTCCAGCCATTCGCCTCCGCAGCGGCCTGAGCGCCTGCCATGCTGGCCTCGTAATCGCTGCCCTCCACGACCACCTCAGCGCCCTTTTCGCGCAAGCGATCAGCGAAGCCAGCGGGCACGGTTTCGGCCAAATAGATGACTGCTTTAGCGCCGAACACCTTTGCCCCAGCGGCGACAGACATCCCATGATTTCCAGCACTTGCAGTCACATACGTGCGCCCCTCAAGCGATCCCTGCTGCGCTTCATGGGCAATCACATAGGCCGCGCCGAGCGCTTTGAAGCTGCCCAGCCCCATGCGGCCGCGCTCGTCCTTGATGTACAAGCCAAGCGCTGACGTCAGCGGCGTCACCTTATGAACAGGGCAATCGGCAAGCAATGCGCGCGGCGCGGCAGCGTCAATTGATGGGGCTGGCACAGCGTCTAAACCTACGGGCAATCCTGAACCGCGAAACGGGTTGGCGATGACTTGCATGATGTTCTCCCTGCTTTGGGTCACATCACGGCAAAAAAACCCACAGGTCAACGGCGCATTTGACCGTCCTGTCGCATTGCCCCGCGCGCCCTTTCCACGTATGAGACGCGCAACTTCACGTTTCTGGGGACTAAACTGAATGCAAGAGCCTGCTATCACCGAAGAACTGATTGCTGCCCACGGGCTAAAACCTGATGAATATGCCGTCATTTTGGACATCATCGGGCGCGAGCCAACATTCACAGAACTTGGCATCTTTTCCGCGATGTGGAACGAGCATTGTTCTTATAAATCCTCCAAGAAATGGCTGCGCACCTTGCCAACTGAGGGTCCACAAGTCATCTGTGGCCCTGGTGAAAACGCAGGTATCGTTGATATTGGCGACGGCCAAGCGGTTGTTTTCAAAATGGAAAGCCACAACCACCCGTCCTATATTGAGCCCTACCAAGGCGCGGCGACAGGCGTTGGCGGTATTCTGCGCGATGTCTTTACAATGGGCGCGCGCCCGATTGCGGCGATGAACTCGCTCTCCTTTGGCGAAACTTCGCACCACAAAACACGCCAATTGGTAAACGGCGTCGTTGAGGGCGTTGGCGGCTACGGCAACTGCTTTGGCGTTCCAACCGTCGGCGGCGAAGTGCGCTTTGATCCGGCTTACAATGGCAACTGCCTTGTGAACGCATTCGCGGCGGGTCTCGCCGATGCGGACAAGATTTTCTATTCCGCTGCTTCCGGCGTTGGTATGCCTGTTGTCTACCTTGGCGCGAAGACGGGCCGTGATGGCGTTGGCGGCGCGACTATGGCGTCGGCTGAATTTGACGACACGATTGAAGACAAGCGCCCAACGGTTCAAGTTGGCGATCCGTTCACCGAAAAACGCCTGATGGAAGCGACGCTGGAGCTGATGCAAACCGGCGCTGTGATTTCGATCCAAGATATGGGCGCGGCTGGTTTGACGTGTTCTGCAGTTGAAATGGGCGACAAGGGCCAGCTTGGCGTACGCCTCGATCTGGAAAACGTGCCTGTGCGCGAGGTCAACATGACCGCCTATGAGATGATGCTCTCCGAGAGCCAAGAGCGCATGTTGATGGTTCTGAAGCCTGAGCTGGAAGCAGAAGCGAAAGCAGTCTTCGACAAATGGGACCTCGACTTTGCAATCGTTGGTGAAACCGTTGCTGAAGATCGCTTCCTGATCATGCACAACGGTGAAGTGAAGGCCGATCTGCCATTGAGCAAACTCGCCTCCTCCGCCCCTGAATATGACCGCCCGTGGGTGCCAACACCTGCGGCAGAGGCGTTGGAAGATGTGCCGCAAATCGATCCTATCGATGGGTTGAAGGCGTTGCTGGCCTCTCCGAACTACGCCTCCAAACGTTGGGTCTATGAGCAATACGACAGCCAAGTGATGGGCGACACGATCCGCATTCCAGGCGCTGGCGCTGGCATCGTGCGCGTACATGGCACTGGCAAGGCGCTTGCCTTCACCTCTGACGTGACGCCGCGCTATGTTAAGGCCAACCCGATTGAGGGCGGCAAACAGGCGGTTGCGGAAGCTTATCGTAACTTGACAGCTGTGGGCGCCAAGCCATTGGCAACGACAGACAATATGAACTTTGGCAATCCAGAAAAACCAGAGATTATGGGCCAATTCGTTGGCGCGATTGATGGCATTGGCCAAGCAGTGAAAGCGCTGGACATGCCAATCGTGTCTGGCAACGTTTCTCTCTATAACGAAACCGATGGCACAGGCATCTTACCAACGCCTACGATTGGCGCTGTTGGCTTGCTCGCCTCTGAGGATGAGCTGATCAATTCAGATGTGCGCGAGGGTCATGTTGCCCTGCTTGTGGGTGAAACCACGGGTCACCTTGGACAGTCCGCCCTTCTCGCCGAAGTCTTCAACCGTGTTGAAGGCGATGCGCCAAGCATCGATCTGGATGCAGAAGCCAAGAACGGTGATTTCATCCGCGCCAACCGCGACTGGATCAAAGCCTGCACAGACATTTCTGATGGCGGCCTCGCGCTTGCAGCGTTCGAGATGGCGGCAACGGCTGGTGTTGGCCTCACGCTCGACAGCGGCGACACACCCGAACTGTTTGGTGAAGATCAGGCGCGTTATTTGATCGCGTGTAACTTTGATCAGGCTGAAGCGCTCATGGGCGCGGCGGGTCAAGCAGGCGTAAGCATCGCAACTGTCGGTAAATTTGGCGGCGAAGACGTGACTTTGGGTAGCTCAACGGCCACCCTCGCTGAGCTGAATGACCTCTCAGAAAACGTCTTTCCAACGCTCTTTTCCTAAGAGCCCCTTGCTTGCCCCCTTTTGCAGTTCTACATCTGGGGCAAGCAATGCACGGAAAGGCACTTAAATGGCGATCACAGCACAAGAGATTGAAACGCTCCTTCGCGAGGCTTTCCCAGAAGGCAGCATCACTGTGCAGGGAGACGACGGTCAGCATTTTGCAGCAGAAGTGATCGATGCCTCCTTTGCGGGCAAGAACCGTGTGCAACAACAACGCGCGGTTTATGCAGCACTTAAAGGCAAGATGGACGGTAGCGCAGGTGAATTGCACGCGCTGGCCCTGACGACAAAAGCACCGGAATAAACCCTCGCGCATTTGCGCTTTAGGAGACGAGACATGAGCGACGTTAAAGACAACATCCAAGCAACTGTAGATGGCAACTCTGTTGTCCTGTTCATGAAGGGCACAAAAGAAATGCCGCAGTGCGGGTTTTCTTCCCGCGTGGCAGGTGTGTTGAACTACATGGGCGTGGAGTATCAGGACGTGAACGTTCTGGCGGACGAAGGCGTGCGCCAAGGCATCAAAGATTTCTCTGATTGGCCCACAATCCCGCAGCTTTACGTCAAAGGCGAATTCGTTGGCGGTTGTGACATCATCACCGAAATGACGCTCTCCGGCGAGCTGGACACATTGTTCGAACAGAACGAAGTGGGTTTTGACAAAGATGCGGCCGACAAAATTCGCGAAGCCAACGGTTAATCACTTTCCAGCGATATGATGGCCGCCGCGCACGGCCATTTCGCAGGCCAGTGCCATAGATTTGCGATTGTCCGCCTCTGCCACGCGCAGGGGCGGATGATATACCACCTCGACCCGTCCGGATTTGCGTACAGCCAATGTCTTGATGAGATGCGGGAAGAAATCCATATCCCCCCACCATCCATAAAACCGCGCCTCTTCGCCTTTTGGGGCAAAGTAATTCACGCTGACCGGTTGCACCCAGAGCAAATCCTTTAGCTCAGGCGTAAAGAATGCCGCAAAGAGCGTTGATTTAAACGGAAGGACCCGCAAACCATCAGTCGACGTGCCCTCGGGGAAGAAGAGCAGCTTGTGCCCTGCTTTGAGCCGCTGCTCGAATACATCCTTTTGCTCGCGCGATTTACGCGGGTCACGTTCGATAAACACCGTGCCCGTCGCGCGCGCCAAGGCGCCGATGCCCGGCCATTTGGCCACTTCAGCCTTAGACACGAAATAAACGCGTTTGGCCGCGTTGAGCGAAAAGATATCAAGCCATGAGCTGTGATTGGCAACCACCGCACCTGCATATTTCATTTGTGCGCCAGAGACAGAAAACCCCATGCCCATGATCCGAAACGCAGTACGACACACAAATTGCGTCACATAAGGGCTATAGGGGCGCGCCATGCCAAACAGCGGTCTTTCAACGAGACGCAGCAAAAGGAGCAGCGTCAGACAAATCAGGATCAAAACGATCAATACAAGCGCGCGCAAGCCAAACCGCAGCCAGCCGAGTATCCCGATTTGTGAAAGATCAACGACATCATCCTGATCTGGTCGCCATGTCGTGCTCATCCAGCAGCCCCTTCCAAGTACATACGTCGTTGTTTTTCGGGCATCTCAGCGACATCAAGCACCAGGCACACGTCCGTGGTGTTGAAACTGTGATCCAAGAAGGCGCCCTCGCCCACCGCGCCGCCCAAACGCAGATAGGCTTTGATCAACGCGGGAATCTGAACCATTGCCGCCTTACGGTCCAGTTGATTTTCGGAAATGACATC